>JAFVWV010000139.1 GCA_017501495.1 Bacteroidales bacterium
ATCACGATTGTTTGCGGCGAAAAGCCAATTACACTCTGTGTATCAAGAATATAAACAAATAAAAGTTATACACCATGGGTATCAATGCTAACAAAAAAGTGAAGAGAAGAAAGGTTCGCATCAACGGCAACAAGAACTCCACCAACAACTGGGGTATCACCGCCGCCGGCTGGAATGCTGTGCACAAAGCCATCATCAACGCCGAGGACTAACCTTTCCGCCAACAGTTAAGGCCGCAGCAGTGCGGCCTTTTTTTATTTTCACCATGAAACAGACAACACTCTGCTACATCGACAACGGCGACAGCTACCTGATGCTGCACCGCGTGAAGAAAAAGAACGACGCCAGCCACGGCAAGTGGATAGGCGTGGGCGGTAAATGCGAGGCCGACGAGGCTCCGGACGAGTGCATGCTGCGCGAGGTGAAGGAGGAGACAGGGCTGACCATTACCCGCTGGCGCTACCGCGGCATCGTCACCTTCATCTCCGACACCTGGGACAACGAATACATGCACCTCTTCACAGCAACCGAGTGGCAGGGCGAGCCCGACATGGGCATCGACGACGAGGGCGAGCTGGCATGGATAGCCAAGACGGACCTCCCCATCGCCGACGGCGTCGGCAACCCCACGATAAACCTCTGGGAGGGCGACAAACTCTTCCTGCGCCTGCTTATGGACGAGCAGCAGCCCTTCTTCAGCCTCAAGCTCGTCTACGTGCACGACGAGATGGTCAGCGCCCGACTGCTGTCACATTAAACCGTCCCCAGACGGGGTACTGGCGGTAGGCGTCGAGTGCATCGGCGGGAACACGCACCACCACCGACGGCGGTATCTGGTTGAAGGTGGTAGACCTCTTTAAATACACATTCGAGAGTGCGTCTCTCCGAGACGCTGAGTTGTATTTGCTTGATATACCCCACACTTGCAGTGTGGGGTTATTGAGATTATGCCTCTACGAGGCAGTTTATAGATGTCCCTAAAAGTAATAATTATAATTTTCAATAATTTTGCATCTACAAGCTCCGTTTTCAAAAAAAGTTGTATCTTTGCATTACGGAATTTACGTAACGGAATTTACGTAATGCATGAGTTGTTGCTAAATTATAAAACAATATGGAGCGAACCTTCGACCCGTGGCAGCAGGAGGCTATCGCCATCAGCGGCGGACGGCACCTGGTGCTGGCGCCGCCGGGCTGTGGCAAGACGGACATACTCACCGAGCGCGTGGTGCACGCCCATGAGTGCGGCGTGGACTACGGCGACATGTTGTGCCTCACCTTCACCAACCGCGCCGCCAAGGGTATGGCGCAGCGCATAGCCGACCGCACGGGCAACCCCGTGCCTGACGACCTCTACGTGGGCAACATACACCGATACTGCTCGCAGATGCTTTTCAAAGAAGGCCTCGTGAGCCACAACAGCGCCATCATCGACGAGGGCGACGTGGACAGCATAGTGCAGGAAGAGCTGTGCAAACGGCTCGACATCAAGAGCCACACCACAGAACTGATGCGACTGCAGCACGGACTGTGGCAGATGACGCTCGGCATGCGCGGCGACCTGATACTGCATGGCGACATGTTCCGCGCCGGAAGCATAACTCGACTGTGCGACGTGCTGGGACGGCCCCACGACGAAGAGAACCTGGCCTATATCTACGCCAATATCGACGAACTCTTCGACCGCTACTCGGTGCTGCGCGAATTGCCTGCGGCCAACATGATGCTGCTGGCCCACGCCTACCAGCAATACAAGACCGACAACGACCTGCTGGACTACGACGACCTGCTGGTGCTGGCGTACAATTATTTAGTGAATAGTGGGGAGTGGGGAGTGGATAGCAGTCGAGGTCAAGCGCCACCCACTACCCACTCTTCACTAACCACTAAAAGATACCGCTGGATAGAGGTGGACGAGGTGCAGGACCTCAACAGCCTGCAGTTTGCACTGATAGACCTGCTGGCGACCGACGATGCAACGGTGGTCTACCTCGGCGACGAACAGCAGGCCATATTCTCGTTTATAGGGGCCAAAATGGAGACCCTCGAAGCCTTGAAGCGACGCTGCGCCGGACACATACACCACCTGCACACCAACTACCGCTCGCCGCGCTACCTGCTCGACATGCAGAACGACTACGCCGTGGCCAACCTGGGTCTCAGCCGCGAGATGCTGCCCACCAACGACAAAGACGTTGAGCACGCACCAGAAGACCTCTGCATGCTCAACGTAGGCGAGGCCTCGCTCGAGAGCTACTATGCCGCCCGTTTCGCACGCCGCTACGGCGAGACATCGGGGCCGGAGGCCAAGGTGGCCATACTGGTGAGCACCAACCGCGAAGCCGACGACATCAGCGAGGTGATGAACGGCATGGGGGTGAGCCACTTCAAAATCAGCGGCACCGACCTCTTCTCGACACCCACCGTGCGCCTGCTGACGGCCCACATGAGCGTGCTCTGCGACGAGACGGTCTTCATAGCCTGGGCACGGCTGCTCTGGGGGCTGCACATAACGCCCACCTACACCGCAGCGCGCACCATGATGCGTGAGATGCGTCGCGAAGCCCTGCTGCCGACCGACTTCCTGATGTACGACGACAGCTCGTATCTGCAGCAATTTGTACACGCCTACGACAACGACGACCTCGTCATCTTCGACACCGAGACCACCGGCCTCGACACCGACACGGACGACATAATACAGATAGCCGCCATCACCATGCGCCACGGCGAGGTGGTGGGCCGACCGTTCAACATCATCATCGAGACCGACCGCGAGCTGCCCGAGACCGTGGGCGGCCACATAAACCCGATGCTCGAAGTATACCACAACAGCCACCGCCACCAGCGGGCCGAAGGGCTACGGATGTTCATGGACTACTGCAAAGGGAAAATCCTCGTGGGGCACAACGTGAACTACGACTACCGCATACTCGACAGCAACCTGCGCCGTTCGTGTCCAGACATAGACCTCGCCAGGCTCTGTCCCACCTGCTTCGACACGCTGAAATACATACGCCTCGTGCGTCCGCGCCTGCGCAACTACAAGCTCGGACATCTGCTCGAAGCGCTTCACCTCGAAGGGCAGAACAGCCACCAGGCCGACGACGACATCATGGCCACCCTCGAGTTGCTGCGCTACTGCCACACGGCGGCCCAGCCCATGGCTGCGCGCCAACGGCTCTACGCCAGCGACAACCGTCGCCAGATAGCGCGTTTCCGCGAACGATACATGGAACTGTACAAGCACGGCCTGCACGCTGACGGCACCCTGATGGACGAGCTGGACTACGCCTACCGCTCGCTGCTCGACAGAGGTCTGATAGAGCCGGTAGACAAATGGCGCCACCTGCTGCGCTATCTGGAATGCGACCTCGTGCGCACCGACCTCTACCCCACCCTGCGCCGACAACTTGAACGCTACACCACAGACCTCTGCACCTGCAAAGAGGCCGACATGTGCGGTAGCTCGCTCGAAGAGCGATACATCATTTCAACCGTACACAAAGCCAAGGGGCTGGAATTCGACACCGTCATTGTCTATCGCGCCATCGACGGCAGCTATCCCGGCCAACGCAGCTGGACAGAAAAGCAGATACAAGAAGACGCCCGTCGTCTGTTTGTGGCCCTCTCGCGCTCGCGCCGCCGCCTATGCATAATCTACGACGACCATTACGGCCGCTCGGTGCACACGCTGTCGCCATTCCTTGAGAAGGTCAAGAGCCACTTCACCATCTACCACCGCAGCAGCGACGGCAAAATACGCGCTGTCTAACGCCGATAGTCTTTCCAGCGGTCGCAGCGGCGCGCTATATCCTGACCCGTAGGGGTATCGGCATAGTGCTGCATAAGGTAGGTATACTCATAGACACGACGCAGAGCCCGAGCCTTGCGTTCGGGGTCGGTGTAGGTGGCGAAAGCCTTTTTGCGCAATTCGGATGCACGATGCTCGGCAGGTTCGGCGTAGGGCGCAGCCGCAACGTCGGCCAGCATATACGGACGGTAGTAGTAGTGGAGAGGATGGTCGTAGTAGGCAAGATCCTCGTCCCAGACATAGAAATAGCCACCGCCATAGCTCACAAGAGGCCAGGCACGGTAGCTGAAGGCATTGCGCAGACCGATGGAGAGCTGCAACATGGCATCGGCACGGTCGTTGGGGTCGGGTTTCTCTGTCATATACGCCTCCTGATGGCCCATCACCATGGCAAAACGGAGCTTGTAGCCCGCACGGTCGGCGGGAGCAAGGGCCACCTCATCGTATTCCATCGGGTCGTAGAGCATCCACACGGAGGTGTTCAACCGGTCGACATACTTCTCGTCGACACGGCGCAACCAATCGTAGGCCTCGTCGAAGCGCATCTCGCGAAGCATGTGCGTGCCTACGATGTCGCACCAATAGTCGGCGTCAGTGTAGCTTCGTTCGTTGAGCCAGCGGTCCATATCGTCGACAGGTTTCTCCACGCGCTGAAAATAGGCAGCCAGAGCGTCGGCGCCGAGGCGGTCGGCATAGATGAAGAGCACGTTGCTGTAGTCGTGGGCGTTGAAGCGTTCCTCCTGACCATAGCAACCGTTATCGACAGAATCGGTGAGCATGATGGGAAACCAGTCGTAGTTGTAGGTCGGCACGCTGTCAACAGATGCATGGTAGAGTTTCTGTCCGTCGGCGCCCATGCGGAATACGGCCACGATTGGATTGGCGCTGACCTGCAGGAAACGGTTGTCGGCCATATTGGCCAACTGCAGGGCGCGGGTAGTGCGTCCGGCGCGGCGGAAACGGTCGTAGAGGCCGTCGCTGGCAAGGACAATGCGACGAAGTGCATCGTTGGCATATATGGTGCGGAAGACCTCATAGTTGTAGCCAAAGCCGTCGATATGGCTCAGTCGAAAGCGCGTGGCGCTGTCGGCCGCTGCCCACTCATGCTGCATGCGGGCATCGAGCCACCGCAGCTCGGACATAAGGCGGCGTTCGAAGGCATCGTCGATTGGGTCGGTCTCGGCATGAAGACGCATGCGGAGTACGTGGATAGAGGTGTTGAGGAAGTCGTCGCCGGATGAGAGCTTTTCTACCAGCGGCAAAGCGCGACGTGGCTCGCCGAGGTGGTCGTAGAGGCAGGCGGCAGCATAGCGCCACATGGCTTTGTCGGCGATGCGGTTGTCGCTGCCGGCACGAACAGCGATGGCGGCCAGACGGCGCAGCTGCAGGCTGTCGAGGGCAAAGCGCGTCATCTCGTTGCTGGTGACGTAATTCTCGACCACGAAGAGCACACGCTGCAAGGCGATGGGGAAGAAAGGCGAGTTGGGCTTGTTGCGGAGCACGCGCTCGAAAACCTCGACACGGTCGTCGACCAGAAGGAAGAGCGAGGTAGCATCGCCCAGACGCGAATAGATATCTATAGCCTCGCGTTTGCGGCCAATGCGGTTGAGGCAGGCGGCAAGGTAGCCTTCTGTCTGCTCGCGCAGGTGGCTGTTGCGCATAACGTTCCTATACTTGTTCCACAAAGCCACACACTCATCGTTGCGACCGCTGCGATAGAGGCACTTCATGGCCAGCAGCAGGTAGCGGTCGACGTATTTCTGTTTTTTTGTTTCCAAATGATGAGTAGATGCAGATATGACGCTGTCGATATCGAAAGAGCAGTCGTCCATACCGCAGCCGTAGTACCACGGAGAGCGCATCTCCTCGCTCCATTGTTCGTAGTATTTGCTCCACACCAGCAACCGTATGGCGTCAGAGTCGCCCACAGCTAGAAGATGGCGGCAGAAGGCGTTGCCTCGGTCGTCGCCCTGCTGCACGCGCAGCCAGTCGCGCAGGTTAAGGTCGTAGATGGCGCTACGGATGGCGGCCACAGGAACCTTACCGCCGACAGTTTTGAGCCAGGCTTGGCAATTGGCATCGCGGCGACCGTAGTCGGGCTCCTTCAGCTCAGCATAGTATGGCATCAGCCGGTAGATGTCGCAGTCGTCGGGCGTTACCAATGGACCGGGGCCACAGGCCACAGCCCGCATAGTCAGCAGCAAAAAGCTAACGGTTATAAAGATCTTCAATCTCATCGTAGGTATACTTGGAAAGGTTCAACGAATCGAGGTGATATAGCACCACCTCGGATCCTCGACGACGAGGCAGGCGACGCTGCACGCGGCGCATCTGTTCCATCTCGCCCCATTCTTCGCGCAGGCCAGCCGAGCTGTCGGCAGCCAAGGCAGCCGGGCCGACGATATGCGAGAAGCGCCCTTCTTCGTCGAATGCGACGCCCCAACCAAATACCGGCCACGCCACACCCATGCTGTCCATAGTCTGACTATTAAGTCGGCCGAGGTAGGGCTCTACGTCGCCATAGTCGAGTATCGAATTGCGTGTCTTGGCGTTGCGCAAATCGCCGGTGTTGTAGAGCATCAACACAGTGCGGTCTACAGCAAGTTCGGACAAGGTGCTGTCCACCTGATGGAGACGAACGGTAGAGCTGAGTTCGATGTCACGCTCGTGGAGCAACTCCTGCATCCTTTGGCAGAACCAATAGTAGTCGTTCTTGGTTCGGCCGGTCCAGTCGCAGTCCACCTGCAATTCGTGCACCTCAAAGCCGTTGCAGTCGGCCATTTTGAGCACACGTTCCACGATGCGTTCAGGTCCGCCCCACATCTGGTCCATAGCCTCGTTGGTGATGTAGACGACAGGCACAATCTCCATGCTGTCGGGCAACGGCTGCAGAAAACGTGTGGTGGCAATCGGGGCTGCCCCTCCTTCACCGTCGTAGACATCGACATCGAACAGGCGCAGATATATCCGCTGCACCTTGTGGTCGCGAAGCCACTGCAGTTCGTATTCCGTGGGGTTGAAGGTCGTCTTCCAATGGTAGACGGCCCGCACGCGTTCACCTCCGCCACAGCCCACCAGCAGCAGCGCCGTGATTATCAGATATAAATACCGTCTCATATATATGATTTACCATGTATATTGCACGGAAATACAGGATTACAGCAGGTCGAGGCATTTCTCTATCGGTATGCCCAGGCAGAGATCTTCCTGGTCGCGGTTGCGGTCGATGAGACGGCTGACCACCGACATAGCCTTGCGGGTGCTGCGCTTGAGGGTTTCGCCGCCGAGAAGCTCGCCGATGAGCACAGCCGAGAAGATGTCGCCAGTGCCATGGAAGGCGAGGGGGATTTCCTCGTAGTCGATTCGAAAATAAACGCCATCGGAATAGTCCTGCACCAGTCCAGCCATCAGGGCATCGCTGCGGCGTCCGACCACACAAGGTTGGCCGTCGACGCGCGCACTGGTGATTACCGCAGTGCGGGCGCCGATGGCCAGTATGGCATCCAGCATCTGCTTGGCTTCCGTCCACGTCATGCCCTCGGCTCTGAAAGGCATTCCGGTGAGGTAGCAAGCCTCGGTATAGTTTGGGAATGTCAGGTCGGCCACAGAGACCATCTCGCGCATGAGTTCCACTTGCCGTTCGCCCATCCCGTTGTAGAGACGTCCACCGTCGCCCATGATGGGGTCGACAAAGATGCGGCATCCGCCGTCGCTCAGCGATCGGCAGTAGTCTGACACCAAGCGTGCCTGCTCTTCGCTGAACATAAGGCCTGTACAGACGGCATCAAACCTGAACCCCAACTGCTTCCACACGGGCAACGTTCCGCGCATATACTCTGTGGTCTCCATCACATTGAATTTACCGTAGTCGAGTGTATTGCTCACCAAAGCGGTGGGCAGGTTGAAAACGGAGTGGCCCTGATGGGTCAGTATGGGCAGCATGGCGGCCATACCCACATGGCTGTGGCCCACCACATCGTTTATAAGCAGAATCTGTTTCATCGGCAAGAGTAGTTCATAAGCCGCTGTTCGGCCATTTGTTCGTATTTTGTGCCAGGACGGCCATAGTTGGCGTAGGGATAGATGCTGATGCCGCCGCGCGGCACGAAAAGGCCGACAACCTCTATATAGCGCGGATCCATGAGGCGGATAAGGTCGTTCATGATGATATTGACGCAGTCCTCATGGAAGTCGCCGTGGTTGCGAAACGAAAAAAGGTAGAGCTTGAGGCTCTTGCTCTCCACCATGCGGCGGTCGGGAATGTAGAGTATCTTTATCTCTGCGAAATCCGGCTGGCCTGTAATGGGGCAAAGCGAAGTGAATTCCGGGCAGTTGAACTGAACCCAGTAGTCACGTTCAGGGTGCTGGTTTTCGAAAGCTTCGAGCACTTCCGGAGCATAGTTGTCGGGAATCTGGCTCTTGCGGCCCAAGGCCTGCAGATTGTCTTTATCGCGGTTCATCGTATGTTGAGTATCTTGTGAATCTGAAGTGAGAGCCGCCATTGCGGATGGGCCTTGCAGTATTCCACTGCGCGCTGCACCAACTGGGCGTTGCGCTCGGGGTCGCCAGTGTCGCAAGGCTGCAGAAAGCGGCCATGAGTGCTCATGATATGGGAGTACTCGTCGGGCTCATGCTCACCGTCGAACACGAGCTTTATCTCGTCGACCGTGCGCAGGCGCGGTGCTGCGTCGGGGCCGAGCCACGGGTCTTTGGGCGACAGGGTAATCCAGTCCACATTAGACGGCAACGAGTGCGTGCCGTTGGTCTCGACGGCAACCCATCGCGAATCTTCGTGCAGCAGCTTGACGAGGCTCTTGGTGAGCTGCAGCGATGGCTCTCCGCCTGTGATAACCACATTGCGTGCCGGATAGCGCCGCACCTCGGCCACTATTTGTTCTTCTGTCATCTCGATGCCGTATTCGTGCTGGGTGTCGCAAAAGGGGCAGCGCTGGTTGCATCCACTAAGGCGGACAAACACCGCCGGTGTACCCACATGGTAGCCTTCGCCTTGAAGCGAGTAGAATATCTCGTTGACTTTCATTGCTCGTCTTTTTCGTAGGTTGCTATATTTCCTTGGCTCTCCTGCACGTCGACGCGATAGCAGTGCGGCACTTGCTCGCAGCACCAACGTGCAAGGTTCTCGGCTGTGGGGTTGCACGGCAGCACATCGTTGAGCACCTTGTGGTCCAACCGGTCGGCTATGAGGCGCTTGATGTCGCTGAAATCGACAATCATGCCGTTGCGGTCCAGCTCACGGCTGCGGCAGTATATGGTTATTGTCCAATTGTGGCCATGCAGGCCTGTGCACTTGCTAGGGTAATCCAGATCGAGACGGTGGGCGCCTGAAATCTCTATCGTTTTCTGTAGGTAGTACATAGCGCTTTCTATTTTTTTATTGTTCGTATACCGTTGGGTCGTCTACGCAGGCAGCGGCAAAAGCCTCGCGGCGCTCAGTGCATGTGCCGCAACGGCCGCAGTGTTGCTCGCCGCCGCGATAGCAAGAATAGGTGTGGCTGAAGTCGACACCCAACTTGGCACCACGCCGTACGATGTCAGCCTTGGTAAGCAGCGTGTATGGGGCACAGAGTTCGACACCCTCGTATGTGCCTTCGCGCATGGCAGCATTCATGGCCTGCACAAACCCAGGGCGGCAGTCGGGATATATGTCGTGGTCGCCGCCGTGGTTGGCCATAAGCACACGTTTCAGCCCGCGGCTCTCGGCCAGTCCGCAGGCCACACTGAGCATGATGCCATTGCGGAATGGCACCACAGTGCTGTGCATATTCTCTTCGGCGTAGCTGCCATTCGGAATAGCGTCGGCACCGGCAGTAAGCGACGAATTGAAGTACCTGCCCATAAAGCCGAGGTCTATCGTCAGATGCTCAATACCGAGACGGCGGCAATGCCACTCGGCGCAAGCCGACTCGCGTGCGGCATGGTTGTTGCCATAAGTGAATGTGACGGCCAGCGCGATACGGTCACGCTCGTCGTAGAGAAGAGTGGTGCTGTCGAGCCCTCCGGAATAGATTATCACCGAATCCTTCGGTGCCTTAACAGCCGATAATACATTGTCTGTCATGTCCTTGTTTTGTTAAAGGGGGTTGTCAAGTACCCCTGTTTCGTGCTGCAAAGATACAACTTTTTTTTCAAACGGCCACAATAAAAGAAGACTGATGCACAGCGCAGTGCATCAGCCTTCCGATTTTTCACGATTCAAAATTCGCTACTTGAGGTAGTATTCCACAGTGGTGACCACACGGACTTTCTTCACCTGCGGGGTGTTCTCGTCAAGGTCTTCCACTTCGAAATAACCCTGCGAGGCGGTACGCATCTTGCCAATCTTGCTATGGCTGTTGTTGGCGAACTCGTCGGCTGCCACACGGGCATTTGCAAGGCTCTCGCGTATCATCTCGGGTTTGATGTCGTTGAGGCCGAGGTACTGATAGTCAGCGTAGCTGTTGGCCAGGATGTTCTGGTTGACGAGGTCGGTTTCGAGCGTCTGCTGCAGCTTGCGCACGAGGTCGAGATTTTTTGTGAAAACGGTGACCGTCTGGTTGACCTGGTAGCGGAACGTTATCTGGGATACGTTGTTACTCCAGTTGTAGCGGTCGTCGTAGCTGGCGTTGGCCACCTTGATTTCGTCTTCGGCAAATCCAGCGTCGCTCAGCAACTTGACGATGACGTCGTTGTTGCGGCGAATAGTGTTGCGCAGGTCGGCAAGGTCGTTGCTCTTCTCGCTATAGCTGATACGCCACACCACGCGGTCGGCAGGCACCTCTTTCTCACAGAGGCCGCGCACCTTGACGGTGTTGTCGTAGGACTTGAAGGTTTTCACAGTCCAGACCATGCAGAGGCCCAGCACCAAAGCAGCAAGCACGATGGCGCCGCCTTGGATCATGTTTTTCTTGAATGGAACCATTTTTGACATATCTTCTTTGATTTGCTATTTAGAACAGGCCTTCGAGCACCGCGTCGTCGACGAGGTTGGGCATGGTGACCTTCAGTTCTGGGCAGATTTCCATGGCGCGCTTGATGGCGAACATAGCGCCTTCATTGCGGGCCCAGCTGCGGCGGCTGATGCCGTTGTTGACGTCCCAGTGGAGCATCATGTGCAGGCGACGGTCGGCCTCGGGGCTGCCGTCGAGCACCATGCCGAAGCCACCGTTGATAACCTCGCCCCAGCCTACGCCGCCGCCATTGTGGATGCTGACCCACGTGGCGCCGTGGAAGCCGTCGCCGATGACATTCTGGATAGCCATGTCGGCGGTGCGGTTGCTGCCGTCGTAGATGTTGCTGGTCTCACGGAAGGGACTGTCGGTGCCGCTGACGTCGTGGTGGTCGCGACCGAGGACGATGGGAGCGCTGATTTCACCCTTGCGGATGGCTTCGTTGAAGCGGGCGGCAATCTTGGTGCGGCCTTCGCAGTCGGCATAGAGGATACGGGCCTGGCTACCCACGACGAGGTGGTTCTCCTTGGCGCCGCGGATCCACTGGATATTGTCGTGCATCTGTTGCTGTATCTCGGCGGGAGCGGTCTTGGCAATCTCGCCCAGCACCTCCATGGCGATGTGGTCGCTCTTGTCGAGGTCCTCGGGCTTGCCGCTGGTGCAGACCCAACGGAAGGGGCCGAAGCCGTAGTCGAAGCACATCGGACCCATGATGTCCTGCACGTATGAAGGATAGCGGAAAGCGGTGTGGTCGGCATTCCAGATGTCGGCACCTGCGCGCGAGCTCTCCAGCAGGAAGGCGTTGCCATAGTCAAAGAAGTACATGCCACGGGCAGTGAGCTTGTTGACGGCGGCCACATGGCGGCGCAGGCTCTCCTGCACCTTCTCCTTGAACAGCTCGGGCTTTTCGGCCATCATCACCTTGGCATCCTCGAACGTGACGCCCACGGGGTAGTAGCCACCGGCCCAGGGGTTGTGCAGCGAGGTCTGGTCGCTGCCGAGGTCCACCTTGATGCCTTTCTCGGCGCAGTATTCCCAGAGGTCGACCACGTTGCCCTGGTAGGCGTAGCTGCGGGTCTCTTTCTTCTCGATGGATTTATTGACGGCAGCAAAGAGCTCGTCGAGGTCGGCATGCACCTCGTCGACCCATCCTTGCGAGTAGCGCTTCTGCGTGGCGGCGGGGTTGATTTCAGCGGTGATGGAGACAACACCGGCGATGTCGCCAGCCTTGGGCTGGGCGCCGCTCATGCCGCCGAGGCCGGCGGTGATGAAGAGCTTGCCTGCCGTGCCGCCGCCGAGTTTGCGGGCAGCATTGAGCACGGTGATGGTGGTGCCATGCACGATGCCCTGCGGGCCGATGTACATGTAGCTGCCGGCGGTCATCTGGCCGTACTGCGTCACACCGAGGGCGTTGTAGCGCTCCCAGTCGTCGGGCTTGCTATAGTTGGGTATCATCATGCCGTTGGTGACCACCACGCGCGGAGCGTCTTTGTGGCTGGGGAAGAGTCCCATTGGGTGGCCGCTGTACATGACGAGGGTCTGCTCGTCGGTCATCTCGCTGAGGTATTTCATCACCAGGCGGTACTGGGCCCAGTTCTGGAACACGGCACCGTTGCCACCATAGGTAATCAGCTCGTGAGGATGCTGAGCCACAGCGGGGTCAAGGTTGTTCTGTATCATCAGCATGATGGCGGCAGCCTGACGGCACTTGGCGGGATATTCGTCGATGGGGCGGGCATACATCTTGTATGTGGGGCGCAGACGGTACATATAGATGCGACCGTACTTCTTCAGCTCCTCTGCAAACTCCTTGGCCAGCATCTTGTGGTGCTTGGCGGGGAAATAGCGCAGGGCGTTGCGGATGGCGAGTTTCTTCTCAGCAGGCGTGAGGATGTCCTTGCGCTTGGGCGCATGGTTCACTGTGGGATCATAGGGTTGGGGTTCGGGCAGCGGGTCGGGGATGCCGAGGCGCAATTCGTTCTGGAATTCTTCGAGTGTCATATTTCTGTCTCTTTATGTTGATACATTGTGATGTGTTTTCTATTTCACCACAACCACGCGGCTTGTGGTCATGCCCCGCAGGGTGGTGGCGCTGATGGTATAGACGCCGGCTTCGAGCCCGCTGGCATCGATGGTGACGGCATCAATGCATGGCGCCTCTATCAGGCAGCGGCCGTCGGCAGAGAGGATGCGCACCCGCTGCAGGCCGTCAGCCTCGATGTGAAGCACCTCGTCGGCGGGATTGGGGTATACCGCCAACTGCGGCATCGGTTCGGCGTTGTCGATGGCATTAGGGGTGACCACCACCTGCACACGGGCAGTGTCGGCATTGCCGACATCGTCGGTGGCAATGACCGAATACTCGGCATTTTCGGTGATGAGGGCGGTGGAATACTGCTGGCGCGGATGGTCGATGCCGTCTTCCGGAATCCACTGGAAACTGAGCGGGCGCGTGGCGTACGCCACCTCGACGCCGACCATCTTGCAGGTGTCGACGGCTTCGATTATGGTGTCGCGCAGAGCCACTATGTCGTCCTCGATAAAGACGAAACGCAGTGTGTCGAACGTCAGCAGTTCGGGGAAGTTCTGGCATAGCGAAGTCTGCAGATACACTTCGGCTGTCTTGGGATGGCTGAACACCACTCCTGGACGGCCGACCACTGTCAAGCCCTGCGTGGGGCTGACAATCAGCAGGCTGTCGCCCGAAGGCGAAAGAGTGTCGCCCGTGGCGGTGATGCACCAGTAGTCGACGCCGCAGCGGGCCTCGCCGCCAAAGGTGACGTGGGCCATGCCATAGTTGTAGTCGCTGCCGCTGACGGTGAGGGGCACCGTGTGCGGATGGCTGTGCATCACCGTGTCGGCCTCGCCATTGCTCAGGTTGACCTGTGCCGACGGGCTGTTGAAGCTCCGCTTCTCAAGGAACACACCGCTGTCGTAGGCGTTGTCGCCCACATTGCAGATGCTGATGTGCATGTGGTATTGTGCACATGGCGTCACCACGGTGCTGGCGGCCAGCTTGCGCGTGAAGCCGTCGTACTGCACGCCGGTGTTCCATGTGTTGCTTACGTAGTACTGGGTGTAGGTGTAGATGCACCCCGAACCGCCACCGCCGTTGGAACCGGCAGAGCCGGAGTTGACCGAGTTGATGGCCACCGCCACGCCGTTGGGGTTGGCAGTGCTGGCGCTGTGCGGTATGATAGCAGCATTGCGCGTCACCGTCTGACCCGTCGTCGGATTAGGACCCGTGACGAAGAATGCAAACACATCGTTGAAACTTGAGCACACATATTCAGGATACTCTTCCGAGCCAAAGCAGTAATTGACCGTCACAAAAGGCGAGATGCTGACGAAGTCGAAGTCGAGAGTGGCACAGCCGTTGATGGAGCCCGATGCGATGCTGCTGAGCTGTGAGTCGCTGTAGTAGTTCGCAACCGACTGCGACGCACTGCCTCCGTTGTTGGGGCCGGGTGCAACACTGACGTTGCCGGTGGTCATCAGCACGCCTTCGTCCATGAAAAGCTGCACGTAGCCGTTGCTGTTGAAGGTGCCGATCTGCGGCGTGGCGATATTGCCGGTGTTGTTGTTGAACTTCACATTGAACACGTAGACACCATCGCCTATAAGGTTGTTCTGCACAAATGTGCCTATATTCTGCCCTGTGGCTGCAGAAACACTGATATTCTGAGCCGGCAGCACCATCGGGCACAGCGACAGCACAAATGCTATCGCCCACGTATGCACTTTATTAATCGTCAAAGACTTAGCCATCACGTCGACAATATATGATTGCTGCAAAGATACGACTTTTTTCTTATATAGAGAAAAAAAACGTCCAGCATTGGACGTTTTCTTCTGTTTTGAGCGATAGACGGGGGTCGAACCCGCGACCTGCGGCTTGGGAAGCCGCCGCTCTGCCAACTGAGCTACTATCGCAACCTCGATGCCTCTATAAACGGCACCTTGGGGGCTTTATTGTGCCGGTCGAAAATTTTTTTTCTCAACCGAAATACTCGAACTGGCCATGCTCGCTCTCCACGGTCACCTGCGCCTTGTCGGCAGCCTCTACGCGACCGATCACCTGTGCATCGATGCCGAACGAACGGCTGATGTCAATGATGCCGCGGGCCGTCGTCTCGTCGGTGTAGAGTTCCATGCGATGGCCCATGTTGAACACTTTGTACATCTCCTGCCAGTCGGTGTGGCTTTCGTCGTGTATCATGCGGAAAAGCGGCGGTGTGGCGAAGAGATTGTCCTTCACAACGTGCAGGTTGTCGATAAAATGCAGCACCTTGGTCTGTGCGCCGCCGGAGCAGTGTATCATGCCGTCGATTTTGGGGCGGTACTCGTCAAGCACTTTGCGGATGACGGGGGCATACGTGCGTGTCGGCGAGAGGACCATGTGGCCGGCGTCGACACCCGGCACCTCGGTGGGGTCGGTCAACAGCTTCGAGCCGCAGAAGACCACCTCGTCGGGCAGGTTGTGGTCGTAGCACATGGGGTAGCGCTCGGCGTAGACATGCGAGAAGACATCGTGGCGGGCCGAGGTGAGTCCGTTCGAGCCCATGCCGCCGTTGTAGGCCGTCTCGTATTTGGCCTGGCCGAACGAGGCAAGACCCACGATGACGTTGCCGGCCTTGATGCGGGCGTTGTCGACGACGTCGGCGCGGCGCATGCGGGCCGTCACCGTGCTGTCGACGATGATGGTGCGCACCAGGTCGCCCACGTCGGCCGTCTCGCCTCCGGTGAGCACCATGTCGATGCCCATCTCGCGCATCGTCTGGCAGAACTCCTCCGTACCGTTGATGACAGCCGAGATCACCTCGCCCGGCACCAGCTGTTTGTTGCGCCCGATGGTCGAGCTGAGCAGTATATGGTCCAGCGCACCCACGCAAAGCAGGTCGTCGGTGTTCATCACGATGGCGTCGATGGCGATGCCTTTCCAGACACTGAGATCGCCCGTCTCGCGCCAGTACATATAGGCCAGACTGCTTTTGGTTCCCGCGCCGTCGGCGTGCATGATGTTGCAATACTGCGCGTCGCCTCCAAGCAAATCGGGTATTATCTTGCAGAAAGCCTTGGGGTAAAGACCTTTGTCTATGTTCTTTATGGCGTTGTGGACATCCTCTTTCGAGGCCGAAACGCCGCGCTGGTTATACTTGTCCATTGTAACACAATTTGGGCTGCAAAGATACAAACTTTTCTGCACATAGCCAAACAAAAAGCCTAACAAACGTTTTTTCAACTGTTTGCCGCCATACATGCAGGCTTTCGCAGCCTTGTATTCCGCTGTGTGCAACCCCACTTCGCTCAGCTGCACGGCAAGAACCTCTCTTATCGCGAAAAAAGACACGAAGGCGGCACCCCGAATCAGCCAGTCGCACTGCCTACCGGTAGCGCATATCAACGATACTTCAACGATATATC
>JAFVWV010000140.1 GCA_017501495.1 Bacteroidales bacterium
CATATCAACGATACATCAACGATATATCAACGATATTTCAACGATTGCAATCGTTGAAATATCGTTGATATATCGTTGATGTATCGTTGATATGCGCTCCCGGTGCACCTTGAGGACCCTCTCCCGACCATGTCGGAAATGCAAAAAGAGCGGCTGTGCGCAATAAAACCGGATGTCTGCCGTTATCCAAAAAAAAGAACTGTATGGAACAGAGTATGAATCATAACAGAGTGCGGATGTGCGTCGCGCGGCTTTCGTTGCTTTTGCTGTCGGCGGTGCTTCTTGCCGGTTGCGGCCACAAGGCGACGGTGACCGAGCTCAATATTGTGCCCGAACCCGTGTTCATGGTGAAGAAGGACGGCTCCTACACCCTCGGGGCCAACCCCAGTGTGTGCATGGTTGGCCTCGGCCAGAACTCGCCCACCGCCAAGTATGTCATGAAGTCGCTCCGTTCGGCGCATCTGCATCCCTCGCTCGTGGCTGCAGACGACGACTGCGACATCAAGCTTGTGCTCAACGACACCGTCAACACCGAAATCGGCGACGAGGGCTACCTGCTCGAGGTGCGTCCCACCGGCATCAGCCTCTCGGCCAATACCGAGGTGGGCCTCTTCTACGCTTATCAGACATTGATACAGATGCTCCCGGCCGATGTGCTGAAGGTGCGCTATAGCAGCGTCTCGCTGCCCGAATGCACCATCCTCGACTATCCGCGCTTCGAGTGGCGCGGCACCCACCTCGACGTCTGCCGCCACTTCTTTGGGGCCAAGTCTGTGAAGAAATACCTCGACGTGATGGCGCTCTACAAGATGAACAAGTTCCACTGGCACCTGACCGACGATCACGGCTGGCGCCTGCCGAGCGAACGATGGCCGCGGCTCAACACCGTCGGGTCGTGGCGCGTCGACCGCGACGACCAGCCTTGGGGCGAGGCCGACCCGCCGCGCGAGGGCGAGCGCACCACCTACGGCGGATTCTACACCCGCGAAGAGATTGCCGACATCGTGCAGTACGCCGCCGAACGCGGCATCGAGGTCATACCCGAAATCGAGCTGCCGGGCCACAGCAGCGCCATCCTGGCCGCCTACCCGCAGTTGGCCTGCGACCCCGACTACCCCTACACCGTAGCCATCGGCCCCTACTGGCCCCCAAAGGCCATACTCTGCGCCGGCAACGACTCGGTGCTCACTTTCCTCGACGAGGTGCTCGACGAGGTCTGCGACCTCTTCCCATCGCGCTATATCCACATCGGCGGCGACGAAGCCTGGAAGGGCAACTGGGAGCAATGTCCGCGCTGCCAGCGGCGCATACGCACCGAGCATCTGAGCGGCGAAGAGCAGCTGCAGAGCTGGGTCGTCAGCCATGTGCAGCGCCATCTGGCAGAGAGGGGCAAGACCATCATCGGATGGGACGAAATAATGGGCCTCGAAGACGGCGGCTGGGACATCTCCCGCCCCGTCAAGGCGAACAACCCGCTGCTCGACAAAGACGCCGTCGTCATGTCGTGGCGCGGCCTCCAGCCGGGACTCGACGCCGCGCGCGCCGGCCACCGCGTCATCATGTGCCCCACAGACTATTGCTACCTCGACTACTACCAGGCCGACCCGCGCTACCAGCCACCCGCCATCGGCGGCATGATCACGCTGCAGAAAGCCTACGCCTTCGACCCCGTGCCCATGGGCACCAACAGCCATGTGGCAGCCAACGTCGTCGGCGGCCAGGCCAACCTCTGGACCGAATTCATCAACACTCCGCATCATGCCGAGTATATGCTCCTGCCGCGCCTGCTGGCCATCAGCGAGAGCCTTTGGTCGCAACGCGAACGCAAAGACTGGGGCCGTTTCCGCCGCAAGGTCGAAGAGCAGAAAGACCGTCTCCAGGCCAAAGGCTACAATTACTGCGAAGGCTCGTTCACGCCGCGCTTCACCGCCCGCCGCGTCGACGACAACACGATGAATATAGCCATCTCAACCGAGGTGCCGAACACCTACATCTTCTACACCACCGACAGCACCACGCCCACGCGACAGAGCGCCATTTACCTCGGCCCGATCAACCTCGAGCGCGGCACTCACATCAAGATACTGCCGGTCTACAAGGACATCGAACGAGATTCTGTTTATGAATTTGTCATCAAGTGAGATAGAGCGCCTGCTCACCACGAGCGACCCGCTGGCGGTCGACGAGTTGTTTGCCGAAGCCTGCCGCTTGCGCGACGAGGTCTACGGCCGCCGTGTCTTCATGCGCGGCCTGATTGAGATTACGAGCCACTGCCGCAACAATTGCCTCTATTGCGGTCTGCGGCGCGATGTGCAGTGCCGCCGCTACCGCCTCAGCGAAGAGCAGATACTCGACTGCTGCCGCATCGGACATGAGTTGGGCTTCCGCACCTTCGTGCTGCAAGGCGGCGAGGACGCATGGTTCACCGACGACCGCGTATGCCATATCGTGAGCGCCATCCGCAGCCGCTTCCCCGACTGCGCCATCACCCTCTCGCTTGGCGAGCGCGGCCGCGAAAGCTTCGCACGCCTGCGCCAGGCCGGTGCCGACCGTTACCTGCTGCGCCACGAGACCGCCGACCCGGCCCACTACGCCATACTGCACCCCGCCGAGATGAGCTTCGACCACCGCATGCAGTGCCTGCACGACCTGCGCGACCTCGGCTTCCAGGTGGGTGCCGGATTCATGGTCGGCTCGCCGGGACAGAGTGTCGCCACACTGCTCAAAGACCTCGAATTCATCGACCGCTTCCGGCCCGAGATGGTCGGCATCGGCCCCTTCATACCCGCCGCGGGCACACCCTTCGAAGGCCGCCCGGCGGGCAGCGTCGAACTCACGCTCCGCCTGTTGGCCCTCATACGCATCATCCATCCCCACGTGCTGCTGCCGGCCACTTCGGCCCTCGGCACACTGCATCCCCAGGGCCGCGAACGGGCCATACGCGCCGGTGCCAACGTGGTGATGCCCAACCTCTCGCCGCAAGACACACGCGCCCTCTACAGCATCTACAACAACAAGCTCGCCACGGGCAGCGAAGCCGCCGAGAGCGCCGCTGACATCCGCGCCCGCCTGCGCGCCCTCGGCATGGACGTACCCACCGACCGCGGCGACTACCAGAGAACGTAGCCTTTTTTGTCTACATGAAATTTTTTACGTGCGGCATACAATATTTGCAGCAGATGTGCGTTATGCATATATTATTGTTAAATTAATATAAAACCACAGATATGATAGCAAAAGAACTACTCAACCCCCGCAGCATCGTGATTTGCGGTGCTTCGAGCGACGTGCATAAACCGGGCGGCAAAGCCCTGAAAAACCTGCTGGACAGCCCCTTCAAGGGTCAGGTCTACGCCGTCAACCCCAAGGAGACCGAGGTGCAGGGCGTGAAGTGCTACGCCAAGGTCGACGACCTGCCGCAGGTCGACTGCGCCATTCTCTGCATCGCAGCCAAGTTCTGCGCCCAGACGGTCGACGTGCTGGCCAAGGAGAAAGGCACCAAGGGCTTCATCATCATCAGCGCAGGCTTCTCTGAGGAGAACGCCGAGGGCGCTGCCATAGAGAAGCACATCGTCGACACCATCAACTCGGTCGGCGGTTCGCTCATCGGCCCCAACTGCACTGGCTTCCTCAACACCAACTACGCAGGCTGCTTCGACGCCCCGATACCTCACCTCGACCCCAAAGGCGTCGACTTCATCACCGGTAGCGGTGCCACCGCCGTGTTTATCAAGGAGTACGGTATGAGCAACGGCCTCAAGTTCAACAGCGTCTGGGCAGTGGGCAACAGTGCCCAGCTCGGCATCGAGGATGTGCTTGAGCACCTGGACAACACCTTCGACCCCGAGAAGTCGAGCCGTGTCATCATGCTCTACATGGAGAAGATCGGCGATCCGCAGCGCCTGCTGAAGCACAGCCGCAGCCTTATCAACAAGGGTTGCCACATCGCGGCCATCAAGAGTGGCGGCAGCGCCGCCGGCAGCCGTGCCGCCAGCAGCCATACCGGCGCCCTGGCCACCAACGACGCCGCCGTCGACGCCCTGTTCCGCAAGGCAGGTATCGTCCGCTGCCAGAACCGTCAGGAGCTGACCACCGTCTGCGCCGTCTTCATGCACCCCGAAATCAAGGGCAAGCGCTGCGCCGTGATTACCCACGCCGGCGGCCCCGCCGTGATGCTGACCGACGTGCTCTCGAACGGCGGCATGGAGGTGCCTTCGCTCAAAGAACACCCCGCCAGCCCCGCACTGCTTGAGAAACTCTTTGCCGGCAGCTCGGTGGGCAACCCCATCGACTTCCTGGCCACCGGCACCGCCGAACAGCTCGGCTATATCATCGACGCCGTCGAGAACGACTACACCGACATCGACTTCTCGGTGGTCATCTTCGGCAGCCCCGGACTCTTCTCCAACAAGGAGGTCTACGACCTGCTCGACCAGAAGATGAAGACCTGCAAGAAACCCATCTTCCCCGTGCTCCCCTCCATCATCAACGTGAAAGATGAAATCGAGGACTTCATCGCCAAGGGCCGCATCAACTTCCCCGAAGAGTGTGTGCTCGGCAACGCCATCTGCAAGGTCTACAACACTCCCAAGCCGCAGCCCGAACATGTGGAGCTGCCCGCCATCGACGTGGCCCGCATCCGCAAGACTATCGACCGCTGCAAGGACGGCTACATGGAGATCAGCGACTACAACGAACTGCTCGACGCCGCCGGTATCAGCCGCAAGAAGAGCGTCGAGGTGAGCAAGAAAGAAGACGCCCTGGCCTTCGCTAAGGAGGTGGGCTGCTCGAAGGATGTGCCGCTCGTGATGAAGGTCGTCGGCCCGCTGCACAAGAGCGACGTGGGCGGCGTGACCCTCGGCGTCAAAGACCTCGACACTGTGGCCAAGGAGTTCGACCGCCTCATTGTCATCCCCGAGACCTACGCTGTTGAGATGTACCCGATGCTCGACGGTACCGACGTCTACATCGGCGCCATCCGCGACCCGAAGTTCGGCCATCAGATCTTCTTCGGTCTGGGCGGCATCTTCATCGAGGTGCTGAAGGACGTGCAGAGCGCCCTGGCTCCCATCACCGCCGCTGAAGCCAAAGAGATGCTCACCCACCTCAAGGGCTACAAGATCCTGCAGGGTGTGCGTGGCCAGGAAGGCGTCAACCTCGACCTCTATGCCGACCAGGTGGCCCGCGTGAGCGCCTTGGTGCAGGCTGCTCCCGAGATTGCCGAGATGGACCTCAACCCGCTGCTCGGCAACCCGCGCTATGTGACTGCTGTAGACGCTCGTATACGCCTCGAAAAATGAGATTTTTGAACCGAAACGTCTAAAAAACGCCCCGAAGCGGCAACACGAATGCAATAATTCGTGTTGCCGCTCGTTATTTTATCCGAAAAGTTTTTATTTAATGTTTAACCTAAATTAATAAACAATGAAGAAAATTTTCGCATTTGCAGCTCTCGCTGCTGCCGTGCTCTTCGCCGGCAACACCGCTAACGCCCAGCTGGGCATCAATGTGGGTTATGCTCCCCAGTCCTACAAGATGGACTACACCAGTGGTTCCCTCAGCCTCAAGGACACCACCAGCATGACTGGTTTCTTCCTTGGCGTGAACTACAACGTCAACATCACCGGCGACCTCAACGTCAGTGTGGGTCTGCAGGGCCGCTACAACACCTACAGCGATGAGAATACTGTTCTCGGTGTCACCACCAAGACCAACAGCACTCAGATGCTCGTCGATGTGCCCATCCTCTTCAACTATGGCCTCAGCCTGACCGATGACCTGAAGGTCAGCCTCTTCCTTGGCCCGACCATCAGCTATGCCCTCAGCGGTAAGACCACCAATACCGTCGGAAGCCTTGAGACTACCACTGACTGGTACAAAGAGGACGAAGGCAACCAGGGCGCTTTCGATCTGGGCGGCACCCTCGGTGTCTGCGCCAGTTTCAGCGGCATCCGCCTTTTCGGTGGCTACAACATGGGCCTCATGAACCTCAGCAAGGCCGACAACACCACCGTCAAGGGTAGCAACTGGTTCATTGGCCTCGGCTACGCTCTCTAAACATTCTTGCATGCCAAAAAAAGAAAGGCGACCTGATTCAGGTCGCCTCTTTTTTTGTCTATTTGCTGAATTGCAGCGGCTGTCCGTGCCCCACGGTGTCGTCGCCGTTCACCCACACACGCTCTATGTGCGTGTGGAAGGTCTGCCCCTCGAGGGGGCTCCAACCGCATTTGTAGAGCAACGATTCGCGCGTGACCATCTCCTCCACGCCCGGACGCACAAGCACGAGGTCGGCCTTGTAGCCTTTGCGGATGAAGCCGCGCTCTTTGATGCCGAAGAGCAGGGCGGGATTGTGGCACATCTTCTGCACGATAGTGGGTAGTGGGTAGTTGGTAGTGGATAGCGCTTGTCCCCGTGTGCTGTCCACTACCCACTGTCCACTACCCACTACAACTTCCAGCATCATCTGCAGCGAGTGCTGGATGGAGGGAATGCCGCTTGGAGCGTCGAAGTAGGGGCGCTGCTTGGCCTCGAGAGGGTGGGGGGCATGGTCGGTGGCTATGGTGTCGATAAGGTCGTCTTCGAGGGCTGCCCAGAGGGCCAGGCGGTCGTCGGCCGTCTTGATGGCGGGGTTGCACTTGATGAGGTTGCCCAGTTCGGCGTAGTCGCGGTCGTCGAACCACAGGTGGTTGGGCGTCACCTCGGCGGTGATGTGCTTCTTGTCGAGCTCGAAATTGGAAAGCAGCGAGAGCTCGGTGGCGGTGGATATATGGGCCACGTGAAAGCGTGTGCCGTAGCGACGGGCGCGCTCTATGGCGTGGTAGGTGCTGAGGAAGCAGGCCTCGTTGTTGCGTATTTTGGGATGCAGGGCGGCGGTCTCGGTGGGCTTGCCCTGATGCTCGAGTTTGGCGTTGACCATGTTGGCCTGGATGACCTCTTCCTGCTCGCAGTGGGCCACGATGAGCTTGCGGGCGTCGCGGAAGAGGTGGTCGAGCTGCTCGGGGTTGTTGACGAGCATGTTGCCGGTCGACGAGCCGAGGAAGAGCTTGATGGCAGCATAGCGTGTGGGCTCTATGGCCAGCAGGGTGTCGATATTGTCGTTGGTGGCGCCGAGCATGAAGCCGTAGTTGACTGCCGAGTCGCGTGCGGCGAGGGCTTCCTTGGCTTCCAGTTCGGCCAGGCCTGTCGTCTGCGGCTTGGTGTTGGGCATGTCGATCACCGAGGTGACGCCGCCCGCCCGTGCCGCGCGGCTTTCGCTATAGAACGTCCCCGCCGGGTTCTCGCTGTTCCCCCCATCCCTGAAATGCACGTGCGTGTCTATTACCCCTGGTAGCAACAGCAGGCCTTGAGCGTCAGCGATGGCTGCCGAGGGCAAGCCCTCGGCCACGGGACGAAGCCTCGGGTCGGAAGTTTCGAATACTTCGGCGATGCGGTCGCCGTCAATCAGTACTGAACCAACGAAAATGCGGCCCTCGTTGACGATGGTCGCATTATGAATAAGTGTTTTCATCAATAACCTATAACCAATAACCTTTAGAATTTGCGTCCTTCGGCCCATCGGCGGCCGGCTATCTGCGCTTCGGCCGAGGTGTTGTATTGGTTCTTGACCACGAACTGGCCTGTGTGGTCTATGCAGCCCCATTTGCCGTCCATCTTGGCGGGGGCCACGCGGTCGTTCCACACGAAGGTGAAGAGTTTGGCGTCTTCGAGGGTGGGTTTGATGACCCATTCGCCTTTGTAGTCGACATAGCCCCAGGCCTGGGTGCCGCGGTCCATGATGGGGTAGAGCCAATGGCCGAGTTCCTCGCCGCGGTCCCACTGGTCGCCGGCCTGCCAGGCTTCGCTGCTGAGGGTGAAGACGTTGCGGCTAAGGTCGTCGCCGGTGTCGCTGATGACCATCCAGTAGCCGTCGAGTTTGGCGGTGGCGAAGAGGCCCGTATCGTTGGCGAAGCGGGTGGCGTCTTCGTAGAGGGGTTTGATGCGCCATTCTCCGCTCCAGTCGACCCATCCCCATTTGCCGCTCGCCGGATTGGTCACCGGGTAGCGCCAGCCCTCGAGGGTGCGGCCGTGCTCGTATTGGCGCAGGGCGTCGGCAGCCTCGTCGGAGGTGAAGAAGATGGGGGTTGTGATGATGTTGCCGTTGCGGTCAATGTTGCCCCAGCGGCCTTCCTGTTTCACTTGGGTGTAGGGGTAGTTGTTGTCTTCGCCGAAGGGCACGCGGTCCTGGTAGAGCGGCTGCACGCTCCAGCGTCCGAGGTAGTCCACGAAGCCCCAGAGGCCCGTCTTGGGGTTGGTCACCGGCACGCGCCAGGTGTAGTAGTTGCGGCCGATGGCCCATTGTGCGCCAGCCTCTTCGGCTTGCTCGGCGCTGTGGAAGATGTTGTTGATTACCAGCACGCCGCGGCCGTCGATGCAGCCCCAGCGGCCGTCTTTCTTGACCGAGGCGTAGCTCTTCGGGTCGCGCCCTTGGTGGGGGTTGGCGGCTTGGTAGACGGGTTGGTATTTCCAGCGGCCGTAGTAGTCGACGAAGCCCCAGCGGCCGTCGGCCTGGTTGCGGGCGGGGTAGACCCACTTGCCCGGTTCGGTCATCTGCTCCCACTGCTGCCCGGCCTCGCGGGCCACCTCTTTGGTCGGGAAGAGGTTGCGGCAGATCATGTTGCCGTCTTCGTCGATGCAGCCCCAGTGGCCGTCGAGCTTCACCGGCGCCCATTTTCTCACTCCGCCCTCGAACTCGCCTGCACGCTGGTAGGTGGGGGCAATCTTCCACTGCCCGTCGGCATTCTTGAATCCGTAGCTCTGCAGAGCGCTCTCATAGACAGGCTTTTGCGCTGTGGCCGCCATGCTGCCGCACAGCGCGATGGCAAGTATTATGATGATCCGTTTCATGCTTATATGTGTTGTCAAATCAAAATGCAAAGATACAACTTTTTTCTCAATTGGTGCCCGGCATGGCAAAAAAATTGTACGCTGAGTGTTGGATTTAACATAAATTCACACAATACGTCTCGTGGCTGTGTTTGTAATTAGTTGTTTATCTGTATGTTGTGTGTATTGTATCTTATAAACGGCTGAAGTTCAGCATCTATAGTGTACCGGTAGCGCATATCAACGATACATCAACGATATTTCAACGATATTTCGACGATTTTAATCGTTGATATATCGTTGAAATATCGTTGATGTATCGTTGATATGCACTACCGGTGCGGTCGGGAGGACGTGGAAGAGCCGATTGAAAAAATAGCCGCCAATAGTTAAAATATTTTCCATGTCAAGAAAAATTTGTATCTTTGCACCCTCAAACATAAAGTAACAAACAACATAAAACAATAGAAAAATGAGCAAATTCGATCCTGCAACCGCTATTCAGCGCATCGACGGCCGCGACGCCAACCGCGGTGTGAACCCCGCAATCTGCGACAGCGCAACCTTCACCTTCCCCGAGGCCCACCTGATGACCGAGACCTTCCATGGCGAAACCGAGGGCTACTTCCTCTACAGCCGCCACTGGAACCCCTCTAACCTGGCCCTCTGCCAGCGTCTGGCTGCCATGGAAGGCACCGAG
Organism: Bacteroidales bacterium; assembly: GCA_017501495.1. Lineage (GTDB taxonomy): Bacteria > Bacteroidota > Bacteroidia > Bacteroidales > P3 > Colimorpha. Next base: position 9,563 of record JAFVWV010000140.1, read on the forward strand.
GCTGCCTGGGTTACCGGTAGCGGCTTGGCCGCCATCACCTGCGCCCTGCTTCATGAGGTGAAAGCCGGCGACCACATCGTGGCCAGCATGACCACCTACGGCGGCACCTTCGCTTTCATGGCCAACTATATTAAGAAGTTCAACGTTGGCTGCACTTTCGTCAACATGCAGGACCTCAAAGCTGTGAAGAAAGCCCTCGACGAGCACCCCAACACCAAGGTGGTCTACACCGAGACGATGAACAACCCCCTGCTCCGCATCGCCAACGTGCCCGAACTGAGCAAGATGGCCCATGCCGCCGGTGCCAAGCTGATTGTCGACAACACCTTCACCCCGATGATTTTCAGCCCCTGCCGCCTCGGCGCCGACGTGACCGTCTACAGCATGACCAAGTACATCAACGGCACCAACGACTGCGTGGCCGGTGCCATCTGCGGCTCGGCCGAGTACATCGGCAGCCTCATCGACGTCAACAACGGCACCTGCATGCTCCTCGGCCCGGTGCTCGACCCGATGCGCAGCGCCTCCATCAACAAGAACCTGCACACCCTGCACATCCGCATGAAGAAGCACGGCGAGAACGCCATGTACCTGGCCAAGCGCTTCAAAGAAGTGGGCTTAAAATACAACTACCCCGGATTGCCCGAGCACCCCGACTACGAGCTCTTCTGCTCGATGATGAACGAAGGCTACGGCTTCGGCGGCATGATTTCGATCGACATGGGCACGGCCGACCGCGCCAGCAAGATCATGGAGCTCATGCAGCAGAAGGGCGTCGGCTACCTGGCCGTCAGCCTCGGCTACTTCAAGACCCTCTTCAGCAACAGCGGCAAGTCGACCTCGAGCGAGGTGCCCGAAGAGATCCAGAAAGAGATGGGCATGAGCGAAGGCCTCATCCGCTTCTCGATGGGTCTCGACAACGACATCGAAGCCACCTTCCAGCTCATCAAAGAGAGCGTCGACGCTTTCAACAAGTAATTTTTTGGATAGGTTGAATGGGTTTAATGGGTCTAATGGGCAGAATGCCCATTGCCCATTAAACCCATTCTGCCCATTAACCCCATCAACCCAATGAAAAAGATAGCAATCATTCTTTCCGGCTGCGGCAACCGTGACGGCAGCGAGCTGCAGGAGAGCCTCTCGCTGCTGCTGGCCATCGACCGCCGCGGCTGGCAGGCACAGTGCTTCGCACCCGAAGGCCTCTTTGAGGTGGTGCCGCACGTCGATGTACAGGACGACGAGGAGGACGGTACCGTGGTAGACATGGAACAGAGAGACATCTTCGTCGAGAGTGCACGCATCGCCCGCGGCAACCTGCTGCCGCTCAGCGATTACCATGCGGCCGACTACGACGCGCTGGCTTTGCCTGGCGGCATGGGTGCCGCACGCAACCTGAGCACCTACGCCTTCGACGGCCCCCGCATGGAGGTTATTGACACCGTGCAGGATGCCATCCTCGAAACCTACCGCGCCCACAAACCCGTGGTGGCCATGTGCATAGCCCCCATGGTTGTGGCCAAAGTGCTTGGCCGCTACGGCACCGAACTCACCCTCGGCGCCGCCGACAACCAGGCAGCGCAGGTGGCTGCAGGGTTTGGTTGCAAGCCCGTCGCCTGCGGTCCGACCGACGTATGCGTCGACACCGAGCGCCGCGTCATCACCACCCCCGCCTACATGGCCGCTTCGCGCATCAGCGAGATCTTCGCCGGCGCCGAGAACATGGTGGCTGAACTGGAGAAAATGCTCGGCTGAAACAGAGCGGGGCGTACTGCAGATATAGAAAGAGAGCGGGCATCCGTCAGGATGCCCGCTCTGCTATTGGTGTGAATTGACGATTCTTATTTGTTCTCGACCAGAGCGATGTACTTGTCGATGTCCTGAGCCTCGGTGGATTCAGGATAGTTCTTCTTCACCTTGTTGAAGCATTCGGCGGCCTTGTCGTTCGAGCCAAGCATGAAGTAACTCATGCCGGCTTTGAAGAGAGCCGTGGGGGCGGTGATGTAGTTGTCGTCCATATTGGCGGCCTTCATGTAGAGGTCGGCGGCCTTCTGGGTCTGGCCCTGCTCCATGGCGGCATCGCCTTGCATCATCTCGGCCAGCGGACGGGTGAAGATGTCCTTGCCGCTATACTTGCCGAGCCATTTGGCGGCCTCTTCGTAGTTGCCCAGGCGCAGGTTGGCCACGCCGGCATAATACTTGGCCAGGTTGCCGACCTTGGTGCTGCCGTAGGTGTCGATGATACCGAGGAAGCCACGGAAAGTGTCGTCGCCTTTGAGGGCGGTCTCATAGTCGCCCTGGGCAAACCACTGCTCGGCGGCGAACATCTCGTTGGCGGCTTTGGCCTCGCGCGGCTGCTTGTAGAACTTGAAGTAGGCAAAGATGGCCACTGCAACCACCACAAGGGCTATGCCGATGGTGAGGATGGTCTTCTGGTTCTTCTTGATGAACTCTTCCGAACGGGTGATGATATTGCCCATCTCGGTGTTTTTTTCTTCGATCTGCTGTTCCATTATCGTTATAATCTTTTAGTTTTCTGTGCTAAATTTCGAGGTGCAAAAATACAAAATTTTTATAAAATAGATGCCAATGTTGAAAAAAAACTGCCCCGCCATGACTGGCGGCAAAAAAACTTGCTGCTTGCTAAATATTGATTTATAGCGATGTGTGGTGTTAAATGTAAAAAAAATTACAGAAAAATTTTTTTTGTAAATATATTTTACATATTTTTGCAATGATTATTGACTGACATAAAAAGTAGAAAATATGGACACTAAAACCAAATATTTGGGCCTCGAACTCAAGACCCCCATTATCGTCGGAAGTTGCGGATTGACTGCCGATGTCGACAAGATGGTTCAGATGGAGAATGCCGGAGCCGGCGCCATTGTGGTCAAGTCGGTATTTGAAGAACAGATAATCTACGATATCAAACGCAATACGCACGTGGTGGCACCCACCGACAATTATGGCGACAGCTATGAATACATCGCCATGCATGTGGCCGACGACTCGCTTGAAAAACACTTCGCCATGATCCGCGAGGCCAAACAACGCCTGACCATCCCCGTCATAGGCTCGGTCAACTGCTTCTCGTACGAGAATTGGCTCACCTATGCCAAGAAATTCGAAGAGGCAGGCTGTGACGCCCTGGAACTCAACATGGCCATACTGCCCTACGAGACCTCTCTCTCGGCCGATGATGTGGAACGCACGTTCTCGCAGATCATCAACACCCTGCGCAAGTCGATAAGCATTCCTATCAGCATCAAGGTCGGCACCTACTTCACCGACATGGCCAAGCAGATGCAGCAATTGAGCTGGATGGGCATACAGGGCGTGACGATGTTCAACAAAAATGTGCAGGTCGACATCGATATCGAGAAAGAGACGCTGACCAATGCCTCCTATCTCTCCAACCCCGAGGATATCTACAATACGCTTCGCTGGATAGCTATCCTCAGCAAGAAGATGCGTTGCGACCTCAGCGCCTCTACCGGTGTCTATACTTCCGACGACGTCGTGAAGATGCTTCTCGCCGGCGCCACAAGCGTCCAGGTGGTCAGCTGCCTGTACAAAAACTGCATCGAAAGCCTGCGCCAGCTGAACGAGGGCCTGCAGCGCTGGATGGAAAAGAAGGGCTACGACAACATTGCCAAGTTCCGTGGCAAACTGGCCGTCCAACCCACCGACAAGGCTTCAGTGGCTATGCGCACACAGTTTATGAAGTATTTCGCCGAGATTGTATAAAGTGGGAATGTCCCCCAATTAAACATTTATATAAGAACATTAAACATTATTACAAATTATTATGGAACAACAAGAAGAGAAGAACGTCAGTTTCTTCAGGTTTGAGGATTTGCGCGTCTACGGCAAAGCCACCGATTATGCATCGTGGGTCTCTATGCAGCTTGGCACAGTCCGCAACGAATGCGAAAAGACCCTTGCAGCCTCATTTTGTCATTCGGCTTACGACATAGCCATCAATATCTGCGAGGGTTCGAGCCGCAGCAAGAGCCAGTTCGACCACTACCTGAAGATTGCCAAAACGGCTATACGCGAGTGTGTGGTCTACACCGAGATAGCCCACAATATGGGTATGATGGACGAGGCTCAGAAAAATCAGTCGCGCGAATATCTTATGGAGCTCACCCGTATGCTGGGTGCCCTTATCATCAGCCTGCAGCGTTCGGCTGAGCGCCGTCAGGCCCGTAGCGAGGAGGAAGGTGACGCCGCCGACCCCTACGCAAACGACGAAATGAGTTATTAGTATCATATTAATTATTGCGGTGGACGGGTATTGCTGTCCACCGCCTTTTTTTGCAATGCTTCCACAGCTACCCAAACTCCAGTTCACCGAATCGGGCAACTTCCTGCTCATAGCAGGCCCCTGTGTGGTCGAGGACCACGAGAACCCTTTCCAAATATGTGAACACTTGCTGGCTGTCTGCCAGCGGCTGCATATACCCTATGCCTTCAAGGCCAGCTACCGCAAGGCCAACCGTTCGAGCGTCAACTCGTTCACCGGCATCGGCGACCTCGAAGCCCTGCGCCTGCTGCGCGAGGTGGGCGAGCGCTACGGGGTGCCGGTGGTCACCGACATTCACACCGAGGAAGAAGCCCGGCGTGCGGCCGATTATGTCGATGTGCTGCAGATACCGGCTTTCCTCTGCCGCCAGACCGAGCTGCTGCGTGCCGCCGCCGAGACGGGACGCTGCGTCAACGTCAAGAAAGGCCAGTTCCTTTCGCCCGAAGCCATGGCGCAGGTGGCAGGCAAGATACGTGCCTTTGGTAGCGGCAACTTCATGCTCACCGAGCGCGGCACCACCTTCGGCTATCAGGACCTGGTGGTCGACTTCCGCGGGGTGCCCACCATGCAGAAGAACGGTGTGCCCGTGGTGGTCGACATAACCCACTCGCTTCAGCAACCCAACCAGGGCAGCGGCGTCACCGGCGGCCGCCCCGACATGATAGAGACCATCGGCCGTGCAGCCATCGCCGTGGGCGCCGACGGCATCTTCATGGAGACCCATCCTGAGCCCGCACGCGCCAAGAGCGACGGCGCCAACATGCTGCGCCTCGACCTGGCTGAAGGCCTGCTGAATCATCTTGTAGACTTACGTCAAACCGTCAATAAATGGAACTGAATCTAACTAAACCTATTGTTTTCTTCGACCTCGAAACCACCGGCGTACAGGTTGGTCATGACCATATCGTAGAGATATGCCTGCACAAGGTGATGCCCGACGGCAGCACCGATACCCGTGTGGAGCGCGTGCGTCCTGTCGACGCCCAAGGCAACACAGTGCACATACCGGAACAGACCACTGCCGTGCACGGCATCACCGACGCCGACGTGGCTGACAAACCCACCTTTCGCGAGCTCGCCCCTTCGCTGCAGGAGTATATCGGCGACGCCGACTTGGCGGGCTACAACAGCAACAAGTTCGACGTGCCCCTGCTCGTCGAGGAATTCCTGCGCGTGGGCATCGACTTCGACCTATCTAAGCGCCGCCTCGTCGACGTACAGAATATCTTCCACCAGATGGAGCAGCGCACGCTGGTGGCTGCCTATAAGTTCTATTGCCAGAAAGACCTCGAGAACGCCCACAGCGCCGCTGCCGACACCATTGCCACCTACGAGGTGCTGAAGGCGCAGCTCGACCGCTACAAGGGTGTGGACTACAAGGACCGCTCCGGCAAGGTGAGCCAGCCCGTCGTGAACGACATCGCCGCCCTCAGCCGCTTCACGTCCAACAGCCAGTGGGCCGACCTCGTGGGCCACATAGGCTACGACGCCCAGCACCGCGAGGTGTTCAACTTCGGCAAGCACAAGGGCGTGCCGGTGGAGCAGGTCTTCGAGCAGGAACCTTCCTACTACGACTGGATGATGAAGAGCGACTTCCCGCTCAGCACCAAGAAACTAATCACCCAAATCTGGGACCGCCGCAAGCAGAAGAAGCTCGATGCGCTGAAGGCCCACTTCCAGGGATAAACACAAAGAGAGGCAACCGCGAGGTTGCCTCTCTTTGTGTTAGGTCAGAACTTCACCTGGAAGCCGAAAGTGTGCACATTGCCCATGCCGGTATCGCGGCGGTAGGTTGGCAGCAGGTCGACGTAGAAGTTAAACTCTATGCTTGAGAAGGGTTGGAAGCCTAAACCAACTTCAGCCCTCAGCTGAAAGGTGTTGTAGATGCCCACCTTGTTTCTTTCGCCTTCCCACCGCCCGGCCGGCGTAAGCAGCTCATTTAAGTATCGCTGGTAGAAGTTGACGCGTGGCTGCAGGCCTATGTGCAGGTCGGCGAAGAAGGCCTTGCCGAAGCTTGTTTGCGGCAGGTAGTGCAGTCGTGTGGGCAGGCCGAAGTACAGGTACATTATCGACTGGCGGCGGTTCACGCCGGGGCTCACGGTGTCTATCTCCAACGTGCGGCCTTTAAGCGTGCTGTTGTTGATCAGGAATTGCACCGGGAGGCCTAACTCATAGCCAAGGCTGAGACCCCAGCGGCGGCTCATGGGGATGGTGTTGGTGCGCATACCCACGACAAGCACCAGCTCGACGGGCATGGCGTAGGGGGTGTTGTATTTGTTTGCAAAGGGCACGTTGTACTCTAAGCCTATGGTGTTGCGCATATACTGTAGTCCGTCGGCAAACCAGCGGTTGCGGGTCTTCACCGTCAGGTGGCGGGTGCTGTCGCTATGGGTGAGGTTGCCGTGGCTCTTGGGGTTGCGGTCGTAGCGCACATCGGGGCAGTCGAGGCTGTCCACCGTCAGAGTGCTGCCTTTCATGGTGCTGAGTTCTACATGCTGCGGGTCGCTTATGGTGCCCACGTGGGCGGTGGCATTGCTGTCGAGGCTGAGCGTCAGGCCGCCATTGCATCCGATGTAGTCGGCGCTGAAGACGGCACGGCTGTTCAGAATGATTTCGCCATCGTAGACCGTCTTCGGTTGGTTGAGCATCAGCAACGTGTCGGCGCTGACTGTGGCTCTGGGCATGAGCCACAGATGGCCTATCGGCTCGCTGTAGTGCACCTCCACCACTGTGCCTACGGGCATAGAATGGTTTTTGTGAATCCCCAGCGTGCCATCGGGGTTGAGTTTGCATATTTCGGGCTCGTTGCCTTCGGTGAAGTAGTATTCGCATGGCGTGGCGATGCTCACCATGTTCGTGTTGTCGTGCACCAGGCGTACATTCCATCCCTCATGGACCTCGATGGCCTTTATCTGCCCTCCGAGTGGCTGGTCGACGATGTATTCGGTCTGTGACTGTGCGGCGAACGCTGTCAGGCAAAGCGCAAGGGCGATAATATGTGTCTTCATGTCGTTGTGATTATTTGTTGAACGTGATGGTATATGCTGTTGCTTCGGCAAATTGCTGGCTGCTGAAGAATTCTATATGTGTGTGCTTCTTGGCGGGCTCTTTGTATTCTGCGGGTTCGGGGCATCCGTCGGTGCAGGCCAGCATGGTGCTGGTGCGCCGCATCACACGCGGTGTGGGTGCTATCGTCTCTTCTTCCTTTGGGTCAACTGCAGGTTCGGCAACAGCCGGCTCGGTTGGCCGTTCTTCTGTCTGCGGCGTGGCTGTCTCCTGCGGTATGGGTATGGGTGTTGATATGGGTGACGTTGCTTTCTTGGGTGCAGCACTTGCGGGGATTGGTACTTTGTCGGCATCCGTGGCGTTTTGCGGTGCCGGAGTCGGCACGTCGGCGGTCTCGATGCAGGCCACTTGCACTGGATTGCTTCCCCCAGGGTTTGTTGCCATTGGCAGGGCCACAACAAGCAGCGCCACGCTGGCGGCCACGGCTCCGGCCCATACGGGCCACAGCGGGAGTGCGCGTCTGTTTTTGGCGGCTATCATGGCGGCCAGTTGCTCCTGTCGGCGGCGGTTGGCCTCCGTGGTGCGTTTGGCTTCGAACAGTTCTTGCAATTCTTTATCTTCCATGGCTCATTGATTTTAATGCGCTGACTGCGCGTGAAAGTATTGTGTAGACGTTGCTGCTGCTCAGACCCAGCCGACGCTGCATCTCCTCGTGGCTCAGACAGTCGATGTAGCGCATCTGCACGGCGCGGCGCTGCACCTCGGGCAGGCGCTCCAGCATGGTGTCGAGCTGCTTGGCCCGCTCTTCCGTCAGGGCTGCTTCGCGGCGGGCGTCGTCGTCGGTCATGTCTGGCAGGCTTTCGATGTCTACCGTCGGGCGGCGACGGCGCAGCTCCGACACGCAGTGGAACTTCAGCGCCTGCATGGCGTAGGCCTCTACGCTCGCTACTCGCTCCAGCTCCTTGCGGCGCTGCCAGAGGTCCATCACCACGTCCTGCACCGCGTCTTCGGCCGCCTGGGCCGAGCCAAGCAGCCTCTCGGCCACCAGCTGCAGCCTTGGCTGCAAGGGTATGATGCGGTTCAGAAATTGGTCTTGTCTCATGGTGCGTTCATCGTGCGTCTACATATAGATGTCGCGCAGCAAGGCAAAATCTTACAAAAAATCTTCAGAAAATTTCACATGAGAGTATCTCGATGCGGCGTGCGAGGGCGGCAGGG
>JAFVWV010000141.1 GCA_017501495.1 Bacteroidales bacterium
CATATCAACGATACATCAACGATATATCAACGATATTTCAACGATTACAATCGTCGAAATATCGTTGATATATCGTTGATGTATCGTTGATATGCACTTTTTAACATTTGGCGGGCCGCTGGTCGGGCGGGGTGGGAGAGGGATGAAAAAATGTCGGTGTCAAAAAAAATGTGATTTTGCGCACATGAACCATCGTGTTTTATACCCATTTTTTGAATGAGGGTGGAAATCAACGACGCATTGCTGTCCATGATGGAAAAAGACTATGGAATGCTCGATGAATTCCCCGGGTATTATGCCGGAGGCACGTCTGTCGATGCGAGATGAAAAGCGAAAAAAAACAAAAAAAATGCAAAAAATTTTGCCAGTATCAAAAAAAGTTGTAATTTTGCACTCGGTTTGAATGAGAAAAAAACAATTGTCGATGCTCTTTTGTTGTTCAAGTTCAGCCACTTAAACGAAAATAGAAACTAACAAAGTCATGGCAAAGAAAAATAAAGACGCACGTGTTCAGGTCATCCTGGAGTGCACCGAGCAGAAGAACAGCGGTGTTCCCGGCATGAGCCGCTACATCACCACCAAGAACAAGAAGAATACTCCTGAGCGCTTGGAGCTCAAAAAGTACAACCCCTTCTTGAAGAAGGTCACTGTCCACAAAGAAATCAAGTAACATAGAAAAATAGGAGACACTAAGATATGGCAAAGAAAGTTGTTGCTACCCTTAAGACCCAGACCGGTAAGAGCTTCGCCAAGGTCATCCGCATGGTCCGCTCCGAGAAGACCGGCGCCTACTGCTTCAAAGAGGAAGTCGTTCCGTCAGACAATGTTCAGGAGTACCTGAAAAAGAAATAAATTTTTTTCATACGCTTTTGTTTTGGCCTGTCCCCCGGTCTTGGGGGGCAGGTTTTTTTTACGGCAAAAGGAGTGCTGCGTACAATAAAAGACCTGCGTGCGCGTTATGAATAAAAAAATAAAAACCATAATGAATACAGCAGTATATAATGTGGGGTTGCCAAAGTCAGACTTGCCGTTTATGCAGAAGCTTGCAAAACGCATGGGGTGGACTTTGTCCGAGGCAGTGCCGGGTGACGCCTTGTTTGACCCTGAAAGTGGCGAATACCTCAACGCCGAGACGATGCGCGCAATCCGCGACGCCGAGGCCGGAGTCGGAGTGAGGCAGGCAGAGAGTATCGACGAACTCATTTCTGCGCTTTAGGTATGAGCACCCGATACAAGCTTGAATATGGTGGCAGGTTCATGAAAGACCTGAAACTTGCCAAACGGCGTGGACTTGACCTTGGACAGCTAAAGGCGGTGACCGATATGCTCCAAGACGGGGTGCGGCTTCCTGCCAAATACCGCGACCACAATCTGACTGGCAGCTATGACGGCTATAGAGAATGCCACATCAATCCTGATTGGCTGCTCATTTACAGCCGTAAGGATGCCGTTCGGGTGGTCTCTCTCTATCGCACCGGCACTCATGCCGATTTGTTTTAATTGAAAGAAATGGAAAATCTGATAGACACGATAAAAGCCCTGGCCGCCGCCCAGCGCGACGAGGTGATCGGCTGGCGCCGATGGATGCACCGCCATCCCGAGCTGAGCCAGGAAGAATACGGAACGATGGAGTTCGTGGCACAGCGGCTGCGCGATATGGGCCTCGAGCCGCGTACCGGCATAGGCCGCACCGGCGTCATGGCCATGCTGCATGGTGGCGGGCAGACGCAGCCCGGCAAGCCATACTGCGTGGCACTCAGGGCCGACTACGACGCGCTGCCCATCACCGAATGCACAGGCCTCGACTTCGCATCGGAAAATCCGGGCGTGATGCACGCCTGCGGACACGATATGCACACCTGCTCTCTGCTTGGCGCCATCAAGATACTCACCCAGATGCGCGACCAGGTTTGCGGCGACCTTATGTTCATCTTCGAACCCAGCGAGGAGAAGTACCCCGGCGGCGCACGCATGATGATGGACGACGGCCTCTTCAGCGAGGTGACGCCCGACGAGATTTACTCTTTCCACTGCCTGCCCGAGATGGACTTCGGCCGTGTGGGCATGAAGAAGGGCAAGTATATGGCCTCGACCGACGAACTCTACTGGACCGTCAAGGGCAAGGGCGGACACGGTGCCACGCCGCACCTCAACGTCGACCCTGTGGTGGTGGCGTCGCACATTGTGATTGCCCTGCAGCAAATCGTCAGCCGCAACGCCGCGCCCATGATGCCTACGGTGCTCACCATAGGCAAGATTGAGGATGTGGGCGGCCGCACCAACATCACCCCCGACGAGGTGAAGATGGAGGGTATCATCCGGTCGTTCGATGCCGAATGGCGGCTGCGTACGCACGAGCTGATACGCAAGATCAGCTGCGGAGTGGCCGAGGCCATGGGCGCCGAATGCGACCTCTTCATCGACTATGGATATCCGCCGGTGGTCAACGACGACGAATGCACGCAGCAGGTCTTCGACAACGCTTGCGCCTTTGTGGGAAAGGACAACGTCGAGTGGCTCGACCTGCGCATGACAGCCGAGGATTTCGCCTTCTTCGGACAGAAGATACCGTCGTGCTACTTCCGCATCGGCATACATGAACCGGGCACCCCCTTCAGCAACCTGCACCGTCCAAACCTCATCGTCGACGAGCGCAGCCTCGAACTGGCCAACGGCCTGGTGGCCTACAATGCCATCATGGCCCTAAAAAACAGAATAAAACAATAGATGGACAACGTACAGCAACTGGAAACCAAACCCATCGGGACTCTGCTTCTGCAGTACGCCCTGCCGGCGGTCATCACGCAGGTCATCTCGTCGGTCTACAACATCGTAGACCGCGTCTTCCTCGGGCAATATGTCGGCGCCTTGGCCATAGCGGGCCTGGCTATAACGATGCCGATTATGAACATCATCCATGCCCTTGGTTCGCTGGTGGGTGTGGGCGCCAGCAGCCGTATGAGTATCGTGCTCGGTCGCAAGGACGTGCGCTGGGCTGAGAAGATATTGGGCAACAGTATGTTGCTTACCTTCTTCTTCGGCTTCCTCTTCGTGAGCGGAGGCTACCTCTTCATGGACCGTATACTCGAGATGTTCGGCGCTTCGCAAGACACCATAGGCTACGCCCGTGAGTATATGCTCATCGTGCTGCCGGGTATGTTCTTCACCACTATGAGCTTCAACCTTACCGGCCTCATCCGCGCCAGCGGCTATCCAACCAAGAGCATGTGGATCATGGCTGGGGGCGCCATCTTGAATATCTTCCTCGACGCCTTGTTTATCAGCGTGCTGGGGTGGGGTATTGCCGGTGCTGCATGGGCCACTACCATCTCGATGTTCACCACGGCCATAGTGGCCGTTGCCCACTTCGTGATGCCGCGCAGCTTCATACGTTTCAAACGCCATGCCTGGGCTCCGAAGCTCTATATCTTCCGCAACGTGCTGCTCATCGGCATGAGTCCGTTCCTTATGAATTTCGCCGCCTCGTTTGTGGTGGCACTGCTCAATCGCCAGCTCATCCGCTACGGCGGCGACCTGGCTGTGGGTGCCTATGGCGTAGTGAACACCTTTGGCGCCTTCCTGGTGATGTTCATACTCGGCCTCTGCCAGGGTATGCAGCCCATAGCGGGCTATAACTACGGTGCCGGACACAACCATCGCCTGCGCGAGGTGTTCACGCTGACAATGAAGGTTTCGCTGACGGTGGGAGTTGTAGGCGCACTGCTGGCCATGATCATCCCGCGCTTGATACTCAGAGCCTTTACCGACAGCGAGGAACTGATTGCCATCGGCATACCGGCTATGCGCTACCTGAACGTCATGATGCCGCTGATAGCGTTCACCATAACCAATTCGCAGTTCTTCCAGAGCATCGACAAACCCTGGATAGCCATCGTCACCTCGCTCTCTCGTCAGGTGCTATTCCTCATACCGCTGATGTTCGTCATCCCGTACTTTATGGTACAGGCCGGTGGCGACGGTCTGACCGGAGTCTGGGTCACCTGTACCACGTGTGATGTGCTCGGTGCCGTGCTGGCGGCAGCATTGCTTATGTCGCAGCGCAAGGTGTTCCGTCCAGGCTATGTGGCACCGGTGCGCAAGCCCCGCAAGGAGGCGGGCCCAAAGGAATGAAGACTTTCGAAAATGTCTCTCTGAAAAAACTCAATACCTTTGGCATAGAGGTGAAAGCACGTCGGATGCTTGTTGTGGAGCCGGGCGACGCAGTGCCAAAGGTCGACGGGCCGTTGCTGGTACTCGGCGCCGGGAGCGATGTGGTCTTCACCCGCGACTATGACGGCACGGTGATGCGCTTGGCCGATGTGGCCGATGTCTTGGTCGACGGCACTTGTGTTTCGGCTTGGGGCGGCATGGCGATGGACGACCTCGTTCGGTGGACGATAGACCGCGGGCTGTACGGACTGGAGAACCTCTCGGCCATACCTGGCACCGTTGGCGCCTCGGTGGTTCAGAACGTAGGCGCCTACGGTGTCGAGGCCAAGGATGTGGTGGAGCGTGTAGAAGCCTACGACCTGCAGCAAGGCTGTATGGTGTGCCTCTCTCCGGCGGAGTGCGCATTTGGTTATCGCACATCGCGCTTCAAACAGGAGCCTGGTCGCTGGCTTGTACTGAGGGTAGTCTATCGGCTTGACCGCATTTTTGAGGCAAACCTTTCCTACAAAGCCCTTGAAAGATTGCCGCATGCTTCGGCTGATGAACTACGACGGGCTATAATCGACCTGCGATGGAGTAAACTGCCCAAGCCTGATGAGCACGGCTCGGCTGGCAGCTTCTTCAAGAACCCTGTGGTTGCTGAAAAAGATTATCTGAGCCTCAGAGAACAATATCCCGACATGCCCGAGGCACACCCTACGGAGGAGGGCTGCAAGCTCAGTGCCGGTTGGCTGATAGACCGTGCCGGATGGAAAGGCAGAATCATGGGAAAGGCGGGAGTGTGGCCGAACAATGCGCTCGTGCTCTACAATGCAGGAGGCTGTACGGGCGACGAAGTTGTTGCCCTGGCCCGCGCTATCCGCGACGATGTGTTCGACCGCTTCGGCGTGGCTCTCGAATGTGAAGCAATAATCATTTAAATATGGAAAAGATAGATAAATTCTGGCAGTGGTTCACAGACCACAATGAGCAACTCATAGCCATGGGCGACCTCGAGGACAAGGAGCGCCGCGAGCTGGAAACGGCTCTGCAGTATCAGCTCACCAAGTACTGCGATGGACTGTCGTACGAAATTGGCGAGGCGTCGGCCAACGGGCGCACGCTGACCTTCACGGCCGAAGGCGATACCGACCTCTTCCGCTATGTGGTTGAACTGGTCGACGCCGCCCCGGACCTCGACTGGTGGGAGTTTGTGGCCTTCAAGCAACCGATGGGTACCGAACTGAAGATACATTTCGACAAACTGCTGTTCGATACCAGCAAGATGTATTTCCAGCAACTGGAGTGCGAAGAGGAACCCGAGATGCTTGGATTGCGTGTGGCAGTGGAAGGCGGCGACCGCAAGGACGAAGACTTCCAAGTGGGTGTTTACGTGACGCTTGAGGCCCTGTTGGGTGAATTCGACTGCGCAACGCTGATAGGATATATGGACACCGTGCCGCTGATGGCCGAGCCGTTTAAGGCAGGATTCAATCCGCTGGACGACCTGCCTCGCTTTGCCGAATGGTTCAAACAGAAACGCGACGAGTAGCGCCGTATGCCCACCGCACGCGACCCACGATACAGAGGGCGCCGCAAGCGGCCGGCATCACAGCGCCCTGCCGGCCACCTGCGCACCAACTACAATGAGACGGATTTCGAAGCCTTCCGTAGGGATTTGGAACGCCTCTACGCTTCGTGGCCAAAGGCTGTGCGCGAAAAAGACAAAAAGGCTGCGGACATCAAATATCTGACAGAGACGGCTCAGTCTTCTCTGATTGTGATGGTTCCCCTCACGGTAATCTTGGTTTGGGCTGTCATTAAAGCTGGCATGCCTTTTTATTGGCTTCCCATTGCCCAGTCTCTCGTAGTGGCGTATTTCTTCTTGCTGCATATCATTGGCAAGTCCAACAATAATGACTGGTATACACAGCAATATATCTACCGGGAGGCCGAGCGGCGCGGCATCGAGACCAAAAACAGGTACGATGCTTTCAATATATATTATTTGATGAATAAAATCAATGCCGATTACAACAGTCGGCTTTGGAACCGCAAATTCACATGGACGTGAAAAAACTGTTTATGCTCGCCGTTGTGGTGGTGCTGGCTGCTTTCGCCGGTTGCGGAACGAAGAGTGTTGCACACAATCCGTCGGCACGCAAAGAGCATGACAAGCCCTTCTGCACCATGCAGCGCCTCTATGCGCCGGGTGATTACGGATCGGCTAATTGGCGTATCCCTGCGTTGCTCTGTCTCGACGACGGGACTCTCCTTGCCGTCAACGACAAGCGCAAATATAATGAGACCGACTTGCCACAGGATATCGATATCGTTGTCCGTCGCAGCAGTGATCTGGGCGCCACATGGACGGAGCCAGAAACCATTATCGCGGGCACCGGTGTAGGACGAGGCTACGGCGACCCAGCCATCGTGCAGTGTGCCAATGGCGATGTGCTCTGCGCATTTGCTGGCCACAATGGCTATTTTCAGTCGACGCCGGAAAATCCAATTTGTGTATTCTACAAGCGCAGCACAGACCGCGGACAGACATGGGGCGACACTGTGAATATCACTCCCATAGTGTGGGGCCAATCAGGCTATCGCGGCGCTTTTGTGGCTTCTGGCAACGGCCTGTGCCTGAAGCATGGCTCACATGCAGGTCGCATACTCTTTGCCGCTGCAGTGTTGCGCGAAGGAGAATATGTGAGCGATAACTATGTTGTCTATAGCGACGACAACGGCTATACGTGGCAGAGGTCGGAGATGGCGTTCCGTGGTGGCGATGAAGCCAAGCTGGTGGAGTTGGCGGATGGACGCATACTTATCAGTGTGCGCCGTAGCGGTGCGCGTGGCTGCAATATCAGCAGCGACGGCGGGCACTCGTGGAGGACGCAGGGTACATGGCCCGAAATGACAGTCAACGCGTGCAATGGAGAGATGCTCCGCATAGACGATACCACGCTGCTGCACAGTATTCCAAACTCCACCGAACGGCGCAATGTAAGTGTATTTACTTCCAACGATGAAGGCACCAGCTGGCATTCGCCAGTGTCTCTTTTTGAAGGGCCGTCGGTCTATTCCTCGATGACTCTTCTGCCCGATGGCACCATAGGAGCCTATATCGAACGCAACCCCGGCGGTGCCTGCGAGCTATGGTACTACCGATTCAATATGTTGTGGCTGAAACAGCAACAGGACAAATAGAAAAAGGCGACCTTTTGGTCGCCTTTTCTATTGCTTGCATTGTTTATTGAACGTCTTTCTCGTCAAGCGGCTGAGCCAGAAGGTTGGTGAACTGTCCGCGGCTGTCGAACTCCATACGTGTGTATTTTACGTCGCGTGTGCCTTTTACTTTCTGGCTTATCACCACGTAGGTGTAGGGTTTCGGTTTTTTGCCGTCGGCGCCGCGTACCTTCGAGTTGTACTCATACACGACCATCTTCTCAATTTTGTATTTCTCGCCGTTGAACTTTTCTGCCAAATACTTCAGTATGCCGTTGTTATAGCGGTCTTTGACCAAGGTTTTGCCCGTCATGTAGGGCTTTTTGTTGTCGAGAGTGTAGACGCTTTCGCTCTTCACACCCTGCGTGTTTGTGTAGTAGGCTACAGCGTAATCGTTGTTGCGCATCACCCATTCCACAGAGCCCTTCACGCGGCGTCCGGTGGTCTTGTTGAAGTCGGCCAGGATAACCGAGTCGGGGGTGAACTTCTCCACCTGCGGCTGGTCCACTTTCGGGTTGGGTCTGCGGCGGTCGCGGCTGCTTTCGGTGCCGGTCTTCTCGCTGATTTTCTCGTCCGTGGCATCAGGGTTGTTGTGGGTGTAATAGTCGCGTTTCACGGCTTCGGGGTCGGGAGCGTTGCTCTTCATCAGCTTTCCACGCGTGTCGAATATCATCTCGCAGTCGTTTTCGGCTATGCCATTTTTGATGATGACCATTCGGTAATAGTTGTCGCCGTTCATCTCTTCGACGTAGTCGATGGTCTTGATTCGGTAGCCGGGGTAGTTGTTTACGAAGTAGGTGTTCATCATTGTGGGGCACTCTTCGGCTTTCACCGGGAATGTGCTGTACTGCCAGTCGCCGCCGGCGGTGAAGTAGCTGCGGCCGCTCTGTCCGTCGATGACCAGTTCGGCTATGTATTGGCCTGGAGCCTGATACCAAGTCTTCACCTTGTACGATTCGTACGTCTTCTCCAGGGCGAGGAGCACGCTGCGAGGCACTGCGGTCTCTTTGATTTTGGTTTGCGCGCCGGCTATCAGCGGCAGCACCATGAGGATGACTAAAACTATCTTCTTCATATCAGGTGGTTTTCTAATTGAGTATCGCTTCTCGGCGTTTTATTGCATTATTTGAACAATACGTCTTTGCGGTCGGGGCTGATGCTTACGGCTGCTATGTGCACTCCCGTCTGCTGTTCGATGGCGTCAAGGTAGCCTTTCAGTCTTTCGGGCAGGTCGTCGTAGCGGTCGATGCCCTGCAGGCTCTGCTTCCATCCGTCGTATGGCGTAAATACTGGTTCGATGGGCAGGGTGTTGTATTCGAACGGTATCTCGTCGGTCAGCTGGCCGTTGATTTTGTAGGCGGTGCACATTTTCACGGTCTCGAAGTCGTTCATCACGTCGGGTTTGGTGACGAAGAGGTCGGTGACGCCGTTAATCATGCAGGCGTAGCGCAGCGCCGGCAGGTCTATCCATCCGCAGCGGCGCGGGCGGCCGGTGGTGGCGCCGTATTCGTGGCCCAGTTCGCAGAGGCGGCTGCCCGTCTCGTCGAAGAGCTCGGTGGGGAAGGGGCCTGCGCCCACACGTGTGCAGTAGGCTTTGGTGATGCCCATCACCTTGCCTATGGTGCTCGGGGCCACACCCAGTCCGGTGCATACGCCGGCGGTGATTGTATTGCTGCTTGTGACGAAGGGGTAGGTGCCGAAGTCGATGTCGAGCATCATGGCCTGTGCGCCTTCGGCCAGCACCTTCTTGTTGTCTTTCAGGCATTGGTTGATGAAGTATTCGCTGTTGACGAAGCGGAATTTCTTCAACGTTTCGAGGCTTTCCATCCACAGGGCTTCGTACTGGTCGAGGTCCATGCCGTCGATGCGGAACGCCTTGACGTCGAACCCCAGGGTCTGGGCCATACGTATGTGTTGCTCTTTGAGCAGTGTGTAGTGTTCGCGGAAGTCTGGGGCCAGCGTGTCGCCGACGCGGATGCCTGAGCGGGCAATCTTGTCGGTGTAGGCCGGGCCGATGCCTTTGAGGGTCGAACCAATCTTGCTGTTGCCCTTGGCCTGCTCGTTGGCGGCGTCCATCATGCGGTGGCTGGGCAGTATGAGGTGGGCTTTCTTGCTTATGAAGAGGTTCTGTGTGGCGTCGACGCCTTTTTCTGACAGGGCCTCGATTTCTTGGCGGAAGATCCGGGGCTCTATAAGCACGCCGTTGCCAATGAGGTTCACCTTGTCTTTGTGGAATATGCCGCTCGGGATGATGTGCAGCACATGCTTCATACCGTTGAACTCAAGTGTATGTCCCGCATTCGGGCCTCCCTGGAAGCGGGCTATCACGTCGTAGCCCGGGGTCAGCACGTCGACAATCTTTCCCTTGCCTTCGTCGCCCCACTGCAGGCCTAACAGTACATCTATCTTTGTCATAATCTGTTTGTTACTATAGTTTGCGGCACTGTGCGTTGTGCTTGCCGGCCGCTCAAAATGCGATGCAAAAATACGAAACTTTTTTGATATGGTGAAATTATTTTGTCAAACTCTCCATCTGATGCAGCGCCTCGTCTATTGTCGGCACTTTGTCGACGCTGATTGTCAGCCGTTCGCCGCTGTCTTTCAGGTGTGCACGCGTCGGGTTTTCCTGGGCATATTGTATCAACCGCGGGAAGTTGGCGCTCTGGTAGAACGGGCTTTGCGGATTGCTCACCAGGTGCAGCACCATGCGGCCCTGCTTGAGCACGATCTTCTCTATGCCGAATTCCTTGGCCATGCGGCGCAGTGTGATGGTGCGTATGAGCTCTTCGGTGGCTTGCGGCAGCGGCCCGAAGCGGTCTGTCAGCCGTTTGCGGTATTCGGCCAGTTCTTCCTCGGTCTGCAGGTCGCTCAGTTCGCGGTAGAGGAAGAGCCTTTCGCTGACGTTGGTCACGTAGTCGTCAGGCAGCAGCACTTCGAGGTCGGTTTCGATTGTGCATTCGCGCACATATTCTTTTGTCTCCTCGGCTTCGGCGGCGAAAAGTTCTTTGAAGTCGCTCTCTTTCAGTTCTTCGATGGCTTCGTTCAATATTTTGTGGTACATGTCGTAGCCGATCTCGCTGATGAATCCGCTTTGTTCGGCGCCGAGTATGTTGCCTGCGCCTCGGATGTCGAGGTCGCGCATGGCTATGTTGAATCCGCTGCCGATGGTCGAGAATTCTTCGATGGCTTTCAGTCTGCGCTGCGCGTCGGGTGTGAGGGTGAGGTAGGACGGTATGAGCAGGTAGCAGAAGGCTTTCTTGTTGCTGCGCCCCACACGGCCGCGCATCTGGTGCAGGTCGCTCAGGCCGAACTGGTGGGCGTTGTTGATGATCATGGTGTTGGCGTTCGGTATGTCGAGTCCGTTCTCTACAATCGATGTGGCGACGAGCACGTCCACCTCGCCTTCGAGGAAGCGCATCAGCGTTTCTTCGGCCTCTTTGCCGTCCATGCGTCCGTGGGCTATGGCCACGCGTGCGTCGGGCACGAGCCGCTGCACCAGGCCTGCCATCTCGGGCATGTTCTCCACGCGGTTGCTGATGAAGAAGGTCTGCCCGCCGCGGCTCATCTCGTACATGATGGCGTCTCTGATCAGTTCCTCGTTGAAGTCGCTCAGTTCGGTCTCTATCGGCTGGCGGTTGGGGGGCAGTGTCTGTATGACGCTCAGGTCGCGGGCACCCATGAGCGAGAACTGCAGGGTGCGGGGTATCGGGGTCGCCGTCAGCGTCAGGCAGTCCACTCCGGTCTTCATCTCCTTCAGCTTTTCTTTGACGCTGACGCCGAACTTCTGCTCTTCGTCGACTATCAGCAGTCCGAGGTCTTTGAATTTCAGCTGCTTGTTGGTGATGGCGTGGGTGCCGATGAGTATGTCTATCTTGCCGTCGGCCACGTCTTTGTATATCTGTGTTTTCTCTTTGGCGGTGCGGAATCGGTTGAGGTAGTCGACGCGGACCGGCATGCCTTTCAGGCGCTGGCTGAAGGTGTTGTAGTGCTGGAAGGCGAGCACGGTGCTGGGCACGAGGACGGCCACCTGCTTCGAGTCGCAGCAGGCCTTGAAGGCGGCGCGGATGGCCACCTCGGTCTTGCCGAAGCCCACGTCGCCGCACACCAGGCGGTCCATCGGTGCGCGCGATTCCATGTCGCGTTTCACCGCCACGGAGGCTTTCTGCTGGTCGGGTGTGTCCTCGTAGGCGAACGAGGCCTCGAGCTCGTTCTGCAGGTAGCTGTCGGCGCTGAAGGCGAATCCCGCCGAGGCTTTGCGCTTGGCGTAGAGGGCTATCAGGTCGCGCGCTATGTCTTTCACCTGCCGTTTGGTCTTCTGCTTCAGCACCTGCCATGTGTTCGACCCCAGCCGGTTGAGCTGCGGCGCCTCGCCCTCGCGACCCACGTAGCGGCTTATCTTGTGCAGGCCGTGGATGCTGATGTAGAGCACGTCGTTGTTTTTGTATATCAGGCGTATCAGCTCCTGGCTCTTGCCGTCTTTGGTCACCTTCTCGAGCCCGCTGAAGCGGCCCACGCCGTAGTCGATGTGGGTCACGTAGTCGCCCGGCTTCAGTTCGAAGAGCTCTTTCAGCGTCATGGCTTCGTGGGTGGCGCGCAGGTCGTGGACGGTGTATTTATGGTAGCGTTCGAATATCTCGTGGTCGGTGTAGCAGAGGAGTTTCAGGTCGTGGTCGACGAACCCGTGGCTCAGGTTGAATGTTGCGAACTGAGAACTGAGAACTGAGAACTGAGAACTGTCCGGGTGCGGCACCAAGTTCTCCATTCTCCGTTCTCCGTTCTCCATTCTCCGTTCTCCGTTCTCCATTCTCCGTTCTCCGTTCTCCATTCTCCGTTCTCCGTTCTCCGTTCTCCGTTCTCCGTTCTCGACTCCCAACGCTTTCTCCAGTCTTCTTTGCTGGCTTTCGTTGCTGGCGGTGATGATGGTCCGGTAGCCTTGCTCCAGGTGGTCTTTGAGGTTCTGGCGCAGCATGTCGAGCTGCTTGCCGAAGGCTGGCTGCGGTTCGCTGTGTGCGTCGATGCGCACGGCCTGGGTGAAGTAGTGGCTGTTGCCGTATTCGACGATGCGCAGTTCGAGCAGTGCCTGCAGGAACTCGTTTACGCTGCATGCCAGCGCCTCGGGCTGGGGCAGGGTGCCGACGATGGGGTGGGCGGTGTCGGCACGGCGAGCCTCGTAGGCGCGCTGCACTTCGGCCAGCTGGCCGTCCATCTGCTGTGCAGCCATCATCAGGCTTGGTGTCCACACCACGTCGCTGCTGCTGAAGTAGGTCAGCAGGGTGGTCAGTGGGCTGTGGTCGGCCGGGCGTGGTTCGGGTGCGGCAGCCGACTGGCCGCTTCCCGTGGGGTTTCCCACGATTTCGACCCTGTCCACCTGCTTGACGCTGAGCTGTGTGGCTGCGTTGTAGGTGCGCAGCGAGTCGACCGTGTCGTCGAAGAATTCGAGCCTGTAGGGCATTTCCGATGCCATCGACCACACGTCGACGATGCCGCCGCGCACGGCGTATTGTCCGGGCTCGACGACGAAGTCCTCGCGTTCGAATCCCAGCTCCTGCAGGCGGTCCGCCAGGTCCCAGAGGTCGCGCTTCTCGCCTTTCGCTATGTGCACCATGTTGCGCCCGACAGTGCGGCTGGTGGGCACTTTCTCGCACAGCGCCGCCGCGTAGGTCACCACCACCACGGGCCGTCCGGTGGAGAGCTCCTTCAGCACCTCTGTGCGCATCATCATGTTTGCGTTTTCGGTGCTTTCGGGGTCGTAGTTGTAGGCCTTGCGGTAGCTGGTGGGGAAGAGAAGAACTGAGTGTGGAGAACTGAGAGCGGAGAACTGAGAACTTCCGGGTGCGGCAGCTCCGTTTTCCGTTTTTTGTTTTCCGTTCAACGTTCTCCATTCTCCATTCTCCGTTCCCCGTTCTTCGTTCTCCGTTCTCCGTTCTCCGTTCTCCGTCCCCAGCAGGCTTTCGAGGTCGTTCTGCATGTAAAAGGCGTCCTCCTTGGTCGGTGCTATCACCATCTGGCTTGCGGTGGGGCGCAGGAGGGCCATGGCGGCTATGACGGCGGCGGGCATGGAGCCGGTCATGCCGTCGACATGAATGCGGGCGCGCTCGGTGTCGAGGGCCTCGCAGAGGCTGCGAGCGAGGTTGCTATCCTTGTATAGTTCGGTGAGTATCATTGCGGTATGTACATTGGCGGCCATGAGGCCGCGGTGCAAAGATACGCAAAAAAATCCATTCTCTAACCTTAAACTTTAAACCTTGTTCGGCGCCATTCATTGAAACCTGTTTTTCCAAAACAGAACGCCGGATTTTGGAAAAACGGCGATATATGGTTGTGTAATCGGCGAGGGGTCATTTTGGGATGTGTTGAAAATTAGTGATTTGCAGTGGTCGCCAATGGCACCTCTTGCCTCGTTGTACGCTATATGTACGCTACTTGTACAGTACTTGTACGTTTATAAAGCGTACATATACTGTACAAGTACTGTACAAGTACTGTACAACGGGCGAAGAGGATGGGGTAGAGGAGATAGGATTTTGGAGTAGGAAATTAGGAGGTATGTCATGGGACAAATGTTAAAAAAAGAGAAAATATTTGGATGTTTGCGAAAGAATGTGTAACTTTGCTGCGACCTTTCTTGAGTGGGTGAAAGTATATTTTGCTGTTGTAAAAGAGAATGTCGGCTATTCGATAAAAAACAATCAAACAAAATAACAAAATCAACAAATTATGAAAAGACACGTACTGTTATTGCTTGCGGCGCTGCTCAGCGGCGCGCTGGCACAGGCCCAGGTGACGGAGTTTCCGTACACGCAGAGCTTCGAGAACGGTCTCGACGGTTGGACGGTCATCGACGCCGATGGCGACGGCTACAACTGGGAAGCCTACTTGTGGAACTATTCGTCGGGCGACATGCCGCACGGCGGAAGCCATTCGGCGCTTTCGCGTTCGTATTCTGAAGACCAAGAGGTGCTTACGCCCGACAACTGGCTTGTGAGCCCGGCCATCGAGCTCGGCTCCGACCCGCTGGATTTCTCGTGGTGGCACCTGACGCAGGACCCCGCCTATCCGGCCGAGCACTACGCCGTCTATGTATCGACCACCGGCAACACGGTGGCCGACTTCACCGGCGAGCCCCTCTTCGAGACCACCATGACGGCGTCTGATGCCGATTGGACCTACAACGAGCTGTCGCTTGCCGATTATGCCGGTCAGACGATATATATCGCCTTCCGCCATTTCAATTGCACCGACATGTTCTACTTCCACATCGACGATATCAGCATCGCTGCTCCTGCTGCCTGCGGCGCACCTTCCAACTTGGCCGTGAGCAGCATCACCACCACTGGCGCCAACCTGACCTTCGACATGCCGACGAGCGCCAGCAGTGTGGTCTTCTACGTCAACGGAGTGCAGCAGGCCGACCTCACCACAGGCAGCTACACCTTCACCGGCCTGACCCCCGGCACCGACTACACCATCTGGCTCTATTCGGTGTGCGACGGCGACACCTCGGTGCGCGCCAGCACCGTGTTCCAGACCGAGTGTGTGAACATCAGCGAGCTGCCCTACACCAACGGCTTCGAGGCGGGCAACGCCAACTGTTTCACCTACGAGCCTATGTACTGGCATGTCAATGCAAGCAACTATGGCTACAACAGCGCCACGGCTGTCTATTCCGCTGCAGGCTCCACAGGCTACCCCCTCATAACCCCGATTATCGAAGTGCCGGCCGATGCCAACAACATGCGCTTCGAGTTCCAGGCATATCCGATGAACGCAGCTTATTACTCAACCGATGTAAGCTTCAAGGTCTATGTTTCGGCGACAGGTTCGACCGATTTCTCGGACGACAGCTTTGTCGAGGTGATTGACACCACCACTCAGTCGAGCGACTATTTCCCCATCGTTGTTTCGCTCGACGAGTATGCCGGACAGAGCATCACCGTTGCCATTGAGAACACAACACCGACCAGCACGAATTCGGTCTACCTCTTTGTCGACGACGTCACGATACGCAGCACCGACATGCCT
Organism: Bacteroidales bacterium; assembly: GCA_017501495.1. Classification (GTDB taxonomy): domain Bacteria; phylum Bacteroidota; class Bacteroidia; order Bacteroidales; family P3; genus Colimorpha. The sequence goes on from JAFVWV010000141.1 coordinate 15,397, forward strand.
GTGATCAGCATGGCTGCCACGGGTGTGGCCGATGTCAACATTCCGGCCACCTTCAGCGCCACGCTGCTCGAGGGCGACACAACGAGCCTCAACTGGACATGGACCTCGACCATGGCCGATGCCGGCAACGCCACCATGACCCCCGACGGAGCCTCGGTGGAGATGACCTACACCGCCACCGGTTTCGACACGCTCACCGTGAGCCTCGACAACGGTTTCGGCACCGTCAGCGCCACGATGGTTGTCACCGCGCGCGACCTCAGCCCCGTCACCGAGTTCCCCTACAGCAGCGGCTTCGAAGAAGGACAGGATGCCACCAACTGGGGCTTCGAAAACGGCTCCAACGCCTGGGCCGTGGGCGCCGCCGCCCACAACAACGGCTCGGCTGGCCTCTACATCAGCAACGACAACGGCGCCACCAACGCCTACGATATTGCAACGACCACGTGGTCGTATGCATTCCGCGCACTCAACATCAGCGAGCCCGGCGACTATGCCGTGAGTTTCGACTGGATGGCCAACGGCGAGAGCACGTTTGACTATCTGCGTGCTTTCATCGCCCCCGGCACCACGACGCTGACGGCCGATGTGGCCGGCGGCATCAGCTACAGCGCTCTGCCCAGCGAATTTATCGCCATCGACGGCGGCGCCAAACTGAACCTCAGCTCCATCTGGCAGACCCAGCAGGCGGTGGTCAACCTCGCCCAAGGCTCCTGGCTGCTCGTCTTCGCCTGGCACAACGACGGCTCGATGGGCTCGCAGCCCCCGGCAGCTATAGACAATGTGCACCTGATGATGCTGAACTGCACCGCCCCCACGGCGCTGACCTTCGACGTGGTCGGCACCGACACGCTGGCCTTCCACTGGACGCCGGGCGAGAGCGAGTCGCAGTGGCTCGTCGAGGTGGGCGACAGCATCAGCGAGACCGTCACCGACACCTTCTTTGTGGCCGAAGGCCTTACGAGCAACACGATGTACAGCGTCAAGGTGCGCGCCCTCTGCGGCGACAGCGACACGAGCCTTGCTGCCGCGGCCACAATGCGCACCATGCGCGTGATGGAGCCCGTCACCGAGCTGCCCTACACCACCGGCTTCGACTCTGCCGACACCGACAACAACCTCTGGTTTGTAGAGAACGGCGCCAACGGCTGGTTTGTTGGCCCCGCGGTGCACAGAGACGGCGACCAGGCCCTCTACATCAGCAACAACAACGGCGCCTCCAACACTTATGACATCGGCACCTCCACGTGGTCGTATGCCTACCGCGCCCTCAGCCTGCCAGTTGGCGACTATGCCGTCAGCTACGACTGGCGCGCCTGGGGCGAGGACAACTATGACTATATCCGAGTGTTCCTTGCTCCGGCTACCATTACACTCACCGCCGATGTTGCCGGCGGCCTGAGCACCACAGCCACGCCTGCCGGCTATATTGCCCTTGACGGCGGCGGCAAGCTGAACTCCGACTCCACATGGACCACCCGCCAGGAGACCCTCACCATCGACTCCGCTGGCCTCTATATCCTTGCCTTTGCGTGGCACAACGACGGCTCGGCGGGCACGCAGCCCCCGGCGGCTATAGACAATGTGGTCTTCGCGGCCCTCACCTGCCCTAGCACCTCGGCCCTGGCCATCGACAATGTCACTACTGACAGCATTGCCTTCCATTGGAGCCCCCGCGGCGAAGAGACGGAGTGGGCGGTTAACATTAACGACAGCATCGTTGTGACGGTCACCGACACCTTCTACGTGGCCGAGGGCCTGACGCCCTCCACGAGCTATGCCATCAGCGTTCGCGCCGTATGCGGCGAAGGCGATACGAGCTTTGCCTCGACAGCCACCGTGCGCACCGAGTGCGCCGACATCACCGTGCCCTACCTCGAAGACTTCGAGGGCGACGGCCACCTCTGCTGGAATATCCTCAACTACTATACCACGAGCACATACACCGGTATCTATACTTCGTCGACCTACGCCACGAGCGGCAGCAATACCTACCGCTTCTATCCGGGCCACAGCAATGAGCCGGTCTTCGCGGTGATGCCGCGCTTCGGCGCCGTGGCCGACAAGATGCTTGCCTTCAACCTCTGCGGTTCAAACTATGTCAATGTGCAGGTGGGCACCATGGCTACGCCTACCGACACCACGACCTTCGTGCCGCTCTACACGATTGGGTCCATCCCGTCCTACACCCCGACGCCCTTTGAGGTCTACTTCGATGCCGACACCACCGGCAACCAGTATATCGCCTTCCGCTTCGGCGTCAACTCGTCGTGGGGCTACAGCGCCTACCTCGACGATGTGCAGGTGATTGTGGCTCCGAGCTGCCGCCGTCCGACGGCTGTGGCCGCCAGCGAAATCACTACCACCAGCGCCACCGTCACCATCACCGACACCACCAACGTGGGCAACTACCACCTCGTGGTGCTCAGCGGCACCGACACCGTCGTCAACGAGACCGTCACAGAGCTCACCTACAACCTCACCGGCCTGACGGCGGCCACCGAATACACCGTCATCGTCAGCGCACTCTGCGACGACGGCACCGAGACCATGACCACCACCAATGCCTTCCGTACAGAATACGATTGCCCAGACAACATCACGCTGCCTTGGACCGAAGACTTCAGCATAGACGAGGTGGTCGAATGCTGGACGAGCCTCGACATGGACTTCCTCTCCAACGACGACTGGACGGTGAGCGACGGCAGGGCCAGAACGAGCTACAACGAAAGCGGCGCCGCCAACGACTGGTTTATCAGCCCCGCCATCGAGCTGCCTGCCGATGCCTCCGGCCTTGTGGTGCGCTACGACGTCTCCGGCTCCTCGTATACTGACTACTACGACGATACCTATACCACCCACTATCAGGCCCGCATCTCGACCGTCGGCACCGACACGGCCGACTTCTCGATGATCCTCGCCTCCGAAGATCTGGTCGATTCCATGACGACCCACAGCTTCTCGCTTGCCGACTTCGCGGGTCAGACTATCCGCATTGCCTTCATCCACGACAGCTACAACGACAACGGCGTCATTATCGACAATGTCTACGTTGGTCCCGGCACCGCCACCGATACCGCTATCGGCGGCCAGACCCCCGGCCCGCAGCCCACTGCCTGCCAGACCCCGACCAACCTGCACACTGTGGCCTTCGACTCGGTCAGCGCCACCCTCGATTGGACACCCGGCGGCAGCGAGACCAGCTGGGAACTCGAAGTGGACGGACAGACCCATGCCGCCGCCAACCATCCCTATGTGCTCAGCGGCCTGACTCCCGCCACACAGTACAGCGTCCGCGTGCGTGCTGTCTGCAGCACGACAAGCCAGAGCGCCTGGAGCACGGCTTTGAGTTTCACCACCACCGCCGACACCGGTGGCGCCGGTATTGCCCGCGAGGGCGAACTGAGCTTCCGCCTCTTCCCGAACCCCGCCAGCAGTGAGGTGCGGGTCGAGTGCGACGGCAAAGTGACGGTTGCGGTGCTTGACCTCAACGGCCGCGAACTGTTGCGTACAGAGGAAAAGACCTTCTGTGTAGAGGGTCTGGCCAAAGGTGCCTACTTTGTGCGTATAACTTCAGACGGCGGCACGGCGGTGCGCAAGCTCATAGTGCGATAACAGACAAATCGGCAGGCAGAGACCTGCAAAAAAAAGCGGCGTTCCGATACAATAATCGGGGCGCCGCTTCGTTATAGGGGGTATGAACAAGACAACGATACTTTGGGCCGACGACGAGATCGACCTGCTGAAGCCTCATATTCTTTTTCTTGAGGAGAAGGGCTACGAGGTGGTGCCGGTCTGCTCCGGCAGCGATGCGCTGGAAGAACTGGAGGAGGGGCAGGCGGATATTGTCTTCCTCGACGAACAGATGCCGGGCCTGAGCGGGATAGACACGCTGAAGGCAATAAAGGAGCGGTGGCCGCAGCTGCCCGTGGTGATGATCACCAAGAGCGAGGAGGAGCACATCATGGAGGATGCGCTTGGGGGCAAGATTTCGGATTATCTGATCAAGCCCGTGAATCCGAACCAGATATTGCTTACAGTGAAGAAGCACACGGAGTTGCGTCGGCTGCAGAGCGAGCGGAGCACGATGAACTACCAGCAGCAGTTTCGCGAGATAGGGATGCAGCTTGGGGGCGGCATGGGATGGGACGAGTGGGTGGAGATGTACCGCAAGCTGGTGTACTGGGACCTGGAGCTGAGCGCCACGGAGGACGAGAATATACACGGCATTTTCACTTCGCAGAAGGAGGAGGCGAACAGACAGTTCTGCCGATTTTATGAGGACAACTACCTGGGTTGGCTCGGCGGGACGAAAGAGAAGCCGCCGATGAGCCATACGGTGCTGAAGGAATGGCTGTTTCCGCTGCTGAAGGAGGAACGGCCGACGTTTTTGATTGTGATAGACAATTTCCGCTACGACCAGTGGAAGTTCGTGCAGGGGGCTATTGAGCAGTACCTGCGCACGGAGCGGGACGATGTGTACTGCACGATTGTGCCGACGACGACGCAGTTTGCGCGTAACGCGATGTTTGCGGGGCTGATGCCAAGCGAGATTGAGAGGAAGTATCCGCAGTATTGGGTCAACGAGGACGAGGAGGGGTGGAAGAACCAGTACGAGAACGAGTTGCTGGACGAGAATCTGCGTCGGCACGGTTTGAATATCAAGCACAGCTACAACAAGGTTCTGAATGCGCAGTACGGCAAGAAGCTGGTGGAGCGGGTGCCGGAGTTGATGCGGTCGAGGCTGAATGTGATTATATACAATTTCGTGGATATGCTGAGCCATGCGAGGACGGAGAGCGACATTGTGCGCGAGCTGGCGGAGAATGAGCAGGCCTACAGGAGCCTGACCCTCTCGTGGCTTGAGCATTCGCCGCTGATGGAGATTGTGAGGGAACTGAGCGAGAGGGATGTGAATGTGGTAATCACGACGGACCACGGTTCGGTGCGCATCGACAGGCCGGTGCGAGTGAAGGGCGACCGGGAGATCAGCGTGAACCTGCGCTACAAGCAGGGACGCCTGCTGGATTATAATGCAAAGGATGTTTTCGAGGTGAAGGATCCGGCGAAGCTTTTCCTGCCGAAGCGGCATGTGACGAGTCCGTATATTTTCTGCCGCGAGAACGACTTTTTTGCCTATCCGAACAATTACAATGAGTATGTGAAGTATTATATGAACACTTTCCAGCACGGGGGTATCTCAATGGAGGAGTGTTTGGTGCCGTTCATTGTGATGCGTCCGAAGGGTTTATAATTTTGAATTCAGAATTTAGAGTTTAGAAAAAAAAACAGAGATATTATCATGAGTTTAATCAAGAGTATTTCCGGCATCCGCGGCACGATTGGCGGTCCTGCCGGCGAGGGCCTCACCCCACTGGATGTGGTCAAGTTTACATCGGCATTCGCCACTTTTCTGAAGGGCGAAAGGTTGAAGGCCAAGGGTGAAAGGTTAAAGATTGCCGTAGGGCGCGATGCACGCCTGAGCGGAGCGATGGTGGACCGGCTGGTTGTCGGCACGCTGCAGGGTATGGGGGTCGATGTGCTGGAGACGGGGCTCAGCACCACTCCGACCACCGAGATGACAGTCATCGACGGCCACTGCGACGGCGGCATCATCATCACCGCCAGCTACAACCCCAAACATTGGAACGCCCTCAAGCTGCTCAACAACAAGGGCGAGTTCATCTCCGACAAGGAGGGTAAAGAGGTGCTGCGACTGGCGGAGAGCGGCGAAGTCAACTACGCCGAGGTCGACGATCTGGGTCAGGTGACCGTGGAGGACGACTGGATAGACCGCCACATAGAGCGCGTGCTCGGCCTGAAACTGGTGGATGTGGAAGCCATCAAGAAGGCGAACTTCAAGGTGGCCGTAGATGCCGTCAACAGCACCGGTGGTCTGGCCATACCGCGTCTGCTGCGCCGCCTGGGCGTCAAAGAGGTGGTGGAACTCAACTGCGAGCCCACCGGCCACTTTGCCCACAACCCCGAGCCGATACCGCAAAACCTGACGCAGATTAGCGACTGCGTGCGCCAGAACGGCTGCGACCTCGGTGTGGTGGTCGATCCCGACGTGGACCGCCTGGCACTGGTCTGCGAGACCGGCGAGATGTTTGGCGAGGAATACACGCTGGTGAGCGTGGCCGACTATGTGCTGCAGCATACGCCGGGCAACACGGTGAGCAACCTCTCGTCGAGCCGCGCGCTGCGCGATGTGACGCACCGCTATGCCGGTTGCGAGTACAATGCCGCTGCCGTGGGCGAGGTGAACGTCACCACCCTCATGCGCGAGACCGGCGCCGTCATCGGCGGCGAGGGCAACGGCGGAGTAATCTATCCCGAGTTGCATTACGGGCGCGACGCGCTGGTGGGCGTGGCCCTCTTCCTCACCCTGCTGGCCAAGAAGGGCATGAAGGTGAGCGAGCTGCGCAAGACCTACCCCGAATACGTCATCAGTAAGAACCGCAAAGACCTGACGCCCGACATGGACGTCGACGCACTGCTGGCGAAGGTGGCCAAGCTCTACAACGGCATGGCCGGTGTGGAGAAGGTGACGACCATCGACGGAGTGAAGATAGACTTCGCCGACGGCTGGGTGCACCTGCGCAAGAGCAACACCGAACCCATAGTCCGCATCTACAGCGAAGCCGCCACCGAGGCCCGCGCCAACGAGCTGGCGCAGCAGGTGATGGAGCAGATATGATTTCCTTGAAGTTTAATATGAAATTTAAAAGGCTCTGCCGATGAGGCAGAGCCTTTTTTGATTTATTGTTCGATGAGGTTGTCTTCGGGGGCGGCAATCCATACGATGAGGTAGGCCCAGAATCCGAGCGAGCCGAAGAAAATGGCTATAAGGAAGAGTATGCGGACCACGGAGGGGTCGATGTTGAGGTATTTGGCTATGCCTCCGCAGACACCGGCTATGCGGCGGTCGGTGGTGCTGCGGGTGAGGCGGCGGTAATTATTGCTGTTTTCCATGTTTCAATATTTTTTCAATTCTTGAATCCTTTGCGTTTGAGGAGGGCGTTGGCGCTGGGCTCTTTGCCACGGAAGGCGCGGTAGAGGTCCATAGGCTCGACGGTGTTGCCGCTTTCGAGAAGGTGGCGGAATTTAGCGGCCAGCTCGGGGTTGAAGAGGTCGCCGCTCTCGGCAAATGCTTCGAAGGCGTCGGCGTCGAGGATGGCGGTCCAGGTGTAGGAGTAGTAGCCGGCATCGTAGCCGGTGGTGAAGATGTGCTGGAAATAGGGGCTGCGATAGCGGCTGATGATTTCGGGTATGAGGCCTATCTTGGCCATGTGCTCATCCTCGAAGACCAGCGGGTCGATGTGCTGCTTCTCTTTGATGCTATAGTAGTCCATATCCAGAAGCGATGCAGCCAGCAGCTCGGTGGTCATGAATCCCTGCCCGTAGGTCTGTGCGGCGGCAATCTTTTGGATGAGGTCGTCGGGGATGGCCTCGCCGGTCTGGTAGTGGTGGGCATAGAGCTTCATCACCTGCGGGTGGCGGCACCAGTTCTCCATGACCTGAGAGGGGAGTTCCACGAAGTCGCGCGGCACATTGGTGCCTGCTATGGAGGGGTAGGTGCAGTTGGAGAGCAGGCCGTGGAGTGCGTGGCCGAACTCGTGGAAGAGAGTCTCGCTCTCGTCGAAGTTGAGCAGCGAAGGGGTGTCTGCGGTGGGCTTGGTGAAGTTGCAGACCACTTGGATGATGGGCATGACATTTTTGCCGTCGAGGGTACGGTGCTGGCCGCGGAACTCGGTCATCCAGGCGCCGCTGCGTTTGGAGGCACGTGGGTGGAAGTCCATGTAGAGGATGCCCACAGTGCTGTCGCCCTGCATCACCTCAAAGCATCGGGCCTCTTTGTCGTATGTGGGCAGGTCGGTACGCTCCTTGAAGGTCAGGCCATAGAGGCGGTTGGCGACCATGAAGGCGCCTTCGCGCACGCTGTCGAGGGCGAAGTAGGGGCGCACTTCAGCGTCGTCGATGGCGTATTTTTCGATGCGGTATTTCTCAGCATAGTAGCGCCAGTCCCAAGGCTGAAGCTTGGCACCGGGCTCGTCGGCACTGAGCATCTTCTGGTATATGTCGCGCTCCTGTTTGGCCACCTTCAGTGCCGGGTCCCAGATGTCCATCAAGCAGCTGTAGACGTTGGCGGGAGTCTTGGCCAGGCAGTCGTCGAGCACATAGTCGGCGTGGGTGGCGAAACCGAGGATGTTGGCACGTTCGAGGCGCAGGTTGACGATGGAGTCGATAATCTTGGTATTGTCGAACTCGCCATCGCGGCAGCGGTCGGCATAGGCGTGCCACACTTCTTCGCGCAGCTTGCGGTCGGGGCAGGTCTGCATGAAGGGTTCCCAGGTGGGTACATCGAGGGTCACCTTGCTGCCGTCGGCCAGCTCTTTGCAGTAGGCGTTGGTGGCTTTAAGCACATTCTTGGCAAAGCGGAGGGTGAGGGATGCTATCTGTTCGTTCAGCTCGCTGAATCGTGCCTGCTGGTCGGCAGGCACGTTGGCACCGGCACGGACGAACCCTTTGTACTGCTCCTCAAGCAGACGCCGACTCTCGGGGTCGAGTCCGATGCTGTCGCGCTGTTCGTAGACAGCCTTGATGCGGGCGAAGAGCTTTGCATTGAGCGCAATTTCATCTTCATGCTTGGAAAGCATGGGTGTCACCTTTTCGGCGATGGCGTCCATTTCGTCGTTGCTCTCGCACTCGCTTAGGTTGAAAAACACCGAGCTGACGTCTTTGAGCAACTGTCCACTGTACTCATAGGCCAGCACCGTATTCTCGAAGGTCGGTGCTTCTGGGTTGTCCACGATGGCCACAATTTCGGCCTTCTGGCGGCTCATGCCTTCGATGAATGCCGGCATGTAGTGCTCGGCTTTGATGCGTCCGAAATCGGGTATTTCGTACGGTGTGCCCCATTCGGAGAAGAAGGGATTTTCCATTTCTGTCTTTTCGTTTTTACAGCCTGCCAGCAGCGCTGCGGCTGCTGCGAAGGCGATGATTGTACGTGTTGTTTTCATTTTATTTTAGTGTTTCACAGATTTGCTTCAATATATCGGCCCCAATCTTTTTAGCCATAATCTTGTGGGTGCTGTTGTCTATCAAATACACCTGTGGGGTCGATGTGATGTCGTAGACGTCGTGCCAATCGATGTTGGCTTCGGCACCGTTGAGAGCCAGCCAGCGCGGGTCGGTCATATTGTGGTCGCGCATGAACTTCTTCCATTTGACCACAGTCTGTTCGTCGAATTCAGAGAGAATGGTGAATGCAGTGAGGTCTATGCGGTCTTTGTATTCTTCGAATACTTTGTATATTTCAGGTATGATGGTTTTGCAGTGTCCGCATGTCGGGCTCCAGAAAATGAGCAGTGTGTATGCCGATGGCATGTTGTGTAGCGAAGCTGCGCGGTGCATTGTGTCGAAGAGGATGAGTTCCGGCGCTTCACGTCCAACGAGTAGTCGCTCCCATTTGTTGGCTCGAGCCACCTCCTCGTCAATAGCCGACGGTGGTACCCAGAAGGCTCTGCCGGTGGCGAAGTAGCGCTGCACAAGGTGGACGTATATTTCGTCGTAGACCATAATCGGCGACTGCAAGTAGTGCTCCGTCAAGTTGTGGACGAGCCAGTGGAATACTTCAGGGGCCGGATTGGAACGTTCGATGAGCGTGTCGAGCAGTGGAATCGCCACTTCTGGCGGCATACCACGCATATATTTCTCCACATAGTCCATCACATGCTGGTAGAATATCTCTTTCGGTGTACGTACAAGAAAGTCGTCATCGAGTGGCATGTTGTCGAAATAGTGGACCATCAGGTATTCATAGCGTTCGCGGTCTGACAGAGGCTTGCCGTCCTGTGTGGTGCGTGGGACCTCTATTTCTTTTTGCACGTAGAGCATCTTGCTGATCATGGCTTCGGGGTGAGCTGCGACCAAGGCATGAGTCACACTGTCGAGCCAATGGGTCCGCTCCTGCCGGTATTCGAGGAACTGCAGTGAGTCGAGCTGCTGCCGACCGGCTTGCAACTGGTCGTAGACAAGAGTGGTTCCGGCACGGTAATCGAGCAATACTTGATTCTGAGGCGACCCTTTGACGCTCATGTGCCGGTTCCAGTTCTCTTCGTGAGTGCTGAAGGTGAAAGTGGGTTTCTCGTGGTAGACAACGAATTCGAAGTAATGGTCGGCATTGTTGCTGAAGAAATAGAGTCCGGGCTTGAGCTCGGACGCACCTTCAAAGACGAATTTGCCATGTCCGTTGTTGTAGGCGGTGTCGAGTATGTAGAGCGCTTTGCCGTAGTGGTAGCCCATGATGATGGACGTGTCTTTGCTGTCCTTTATCTGCAGGGTGATTTTGTAGGCCGGTTTGGCCGACAGTGTTGCTCCGATGAGCATCAATACACATAGGATGGCTGTTTTCTTCATTATTATCTATATTATTATTTTCCGATGCAAAAACGAGAGAATATATTGCTGAGGATTTCGTCGTTGGCGACGTCGCCGGTGATGGTCCCAAGGTTGTACAGTGCATCGCGTAGGTCGACAGATACAAGGTCGGTCGGAGTGCCGCTGTCCAGGCCATCCTGCACGTTCTGCAAAGAATCTTGCACGCGGACGAGGGCTTCATGGTGGCGGATATTGGTGACGAGTGGCATGGTTTGAATCATGGCTTCCGAATCGGCCACGCAGTCGTGCAGTGCATGTTTCAGTGTCTCGATGCCAGTTCCGGTCAGTGCCGATATGTAGATCAATGACTGGTGGCCGGTGCTGTGTCCTGGCGCCGCAAGGTCGCTTTTGTTGACGACGGTTATGCTGTGTTTCCCAGAGTATTCGACAGGTTGGATATTGCCGGTGCACGTGGTGGCGTCGATAACGGTTATCACTATTTGTGCATCCTCTATCGCGCGTTGGCTGCGTTCTATGCCAAGTCGCTCTATCTGGTCGTCAGTATGGCGCAGCCCTGCAGTGTCGACCAGACGGAATGTGATTCCTTCGATATTTAATGTTTCTTCGATGGTGTCGCGTGTGGTGCCTGGAATGTCAGACACGATGGCGCGGTCGTCGCCAAGCAGGGCATTGAGCAGCGTGCTTTTGCCAACGTTTGGAGCTCCCACTATTGCTACAGGCACACCTTTTTTGAGTGCGTTTCCCGCGACAAAAGACTTTATCAGTCTCGAAAGTTCTGTGTTGAGGGTAGAGAGCAAACCTTTCAATTGGCTGCGGTCGGCGAATTCAACATCTTCTTGGCTGAAGTCAAGTTCCAGTTCCAGCAGCGATGTGAGGTCGAGCAACTGTTGGCGGAGGCTTTTGAGCTCTTGCGCATAGGAACCACGCAGTTGGCTGACGGCCAACAGATGTTGTGCTGGTGTGGCGGCATCGATGAGGTCGGCTACCGCTTCAGCCTGCGAAAGGTCGAGCCGTCCATGCATGAAAGCCCTAAGTGTGAATTCTCCTGCCTCGGCCATCCTTGCTCCGGCGGCGACGAGGGCCTGCATGACGGCTTCCTGTATGTATCGCGACCCATGACATGATATCTCCACTGTGGGCTCTCCGCTGTAACCTCGGGGAAAGTAGACGGCCACTACGTCGTCCAAGTCTGCGAAATGGCAGTATGTGGCATATCGTGGTTCGAGGGTGTCGACGTCGAGATGGCGCAGGGCGATGGCAAGGGCATCGCTCCCGCTTATGCGGACCACCGCTATGCCGCCCACCCCTGCAGGCGTACTGATGGCTGCTATGGTGTCAGTCTTTGCCCTCATCACTGATATATTTGTCGCCGAAGAGGTTCTTCATCTCTTCGTCGCTGAGCCCAAGGTCTACCTTGATGCGATAAATATTGGGGTAGGTGAGGAAGAGCACCAATGTGCTCACCATGGCCAGCATCAGCAGTTGGCTTTGTGCCGAGAGCACAGCCATGATGCATGTCACCACTACTGCCAAGAGTGTTGTCCAATACATTCCGCCGATGTACGAGGCGTATCCGCAAAGTTTGGCGTCAAGTCCATCGGTCTGTCGCAGCTGCGGCACACGTTTCCGTGCAGTCAGCAGCACCGAGCTCACCACGCCCACCGTAAGTACGGTGGCCACGATGAGCATCATCTTCGCGGTATAATTGCTGGCATAGAAGCGCCAGGGGCTTGCAAGCACGAAGCAGGCCGCTGCTATTACCACGCCGACCGAACCCCATAGCCCCGCTTTCGAGGCTGTGCGTATTTTTTTTACCGCTGGGTGCATGTTGCCGTGTGATGAATCATTATTCATAGTTTCAAATATTTTGCTGTGTACGATTCTTTGCATTTGAGCATCTCTTCCGGTGTGCCGGCAAAAACCACGCGTCCGCCGGCATCTCCGCCTTCCGGACCGAGGTCGATTACCCAGTCTGCACTCTTGATGATGTCGTGGTGATGCTCTATGACCACGATGGAGTGGCCGCGCTCAATCAAGCGGTCGAAAGCCGCAAGCAGTTTGCGTATGTCGTGGAAGTGAAGTCCTGTCGAGGGCTCGTCGAAGATGAACAGTCGCGGCTGTTCTGCCTCGCCTCGCACAAGGTATGAAGCCAGTTTGATGCGTTGTGCTTCGCCGCCGCTGAGCGAGCTGCTCGACTGACCGAGTTTCAGGTATCCCAGCCCCACGTCCTGCAGAGGCTTGAGGCGGGCGTGTATGCTGCGGGTCTCGTCGGCGTCGAAAAAGTCGATGGCTTGATCCACCGTCATGTCGAGCACCTCGCTGATGTTCTTGCCTTTGTAGAGCACTTCGAGCGCTTCGTCTTTGTATCGGCTTCCGTGGCATTCGTCGCATATCAAGTGCACGTCGCTCATAAATTGCATGCTCACGGTCACGTAGCCCTCGCCTTCGCACTCTTCGCAGCGGCCGCCTTCAACGTTGAACGAGAAGAATCCGCTCTTGTATCCCCGGGCTTTGGCCAGCGGTTGGGCGGCGTAGAGCGAGCGCACCTCGTCGAAGACTTTCATGTATGTGGCCGGGTTGCTGCGCGTAGAGCGGCCTATCGGGTTCTGGTCGACCATCTCGACGGCGCTCACCCGGTTCACGTCGCCGTCCAAGGCCACGCATGCCCCCACGTAGTCGCTGTTGCCTTCCATGCGGCGCTGCATTACGTCGTAGAGCACCCGTCTGATGAGGGTGCTTTTGCCGCTTCCGCTGACGCCGGTCACCACCGTCAGCACACCGAGCGGTATGTCCACGTCCACATTCTTCAGGTTGTTGGCGTAGGCTCCATGTATGCTTATCCTGTCGCGCCATTTTCTGCGTTCTTTCGGCACGGGTATACTCTGTTTGCCCAGCAGGTATTCTGCCGTGAGCGAGCGTTTGGCTTTTTTCAAGTCTTTGGGCAAGCCGCAGAAGACCACTTCGCCGCCCAGTCGTCCCGCTTCCGGTCCGATGTCGACCAGATAGTCGGCGGCGCGTATGATGTCTTCGTCATGTTCGACGACAATCACCGTGTTGCCCAGGTCGCGCAGCCGTCGCAGCACGCCGATGAGCCTTTCGGTGTCGCGGCTGTGCAGGCCTATCGATGGCTCGTCGAGGATGTACATCGATCCCACGAGCGAACTGCCCAGCGAGGTTGCCAGGTTTATCCTCTGGCTCTCGCCGCCGCTGAGGCTTCGGCTTTCGCGGCTCAGCGTGAGGTAGCCCAGCCCCACATCGACGAGATAAGCTGTCCGCGACCGCAGTTCGGCCAGCAGTCTTTCTGTCGTCTTCAGTTCGGCTGGAGTCAGCCGGCTGTCCAGCTCGCCCAACCACCGTTGCAGCTCTTCCACGGGCATCTCTACCAGTTCGCTGATGCTGTGTCCGTCCACCTTCACGTAGTCGGCGTCTTTCCTCAGCCTGTGTCCATGGCATTCCGGACACACGGTGCGTCCGCGGTATCGGGCAAGCATCACGCGGTATTGTATCTTGTAGCTCTGGCTTTCCACCCAGCGGAAGAATCCGTCGATGCCCTCCCATGTGCCGTCGCCGTGCCATAGTATGTCTTTCTCTTCCTGCGTCAGTTTGTAGTAGGGCATGTGTATCGGGAAGCCTATGACGGCGGCATGGCGTATGAATTCGCGCTTGACGTCCTGCATCTTGTCGCCGTTCCAGCACACCACAGCGTTGTCGTACACCGACCGGCTCTTGTTGGGCACCACGAGGTTCTCGTCGATGCCGATGATGTTGCCGTATCCCTGGCAGGTCGGGCATGCCCCGTAGGGGTTGTTGAACGAGAAGAAGTTGGGGTTGGGTTTCTCGAACGTGATGCCGTCGGCTTCAAAACGGTTCGAGAACTCTGCCTCGTGGCCGTCGGCGTCGACCACGCAGGTGCCGCGTCCTTCGAAGAAGGCGCTCTGTATGCTCTCCGCCACGCGGGCTCCCTGCTCGTCGTCGTGGGCGTGCACCTCGATGCGGTCTATCACCAGATGTATGCGGTCGCCCAACTCCACGCCGTCGGTGTCTTCAATGCGCAGCACCGTCCCTTTTACCATCACGCGCTGGTAGCCCTCTTGGTGCAGTATCTCCAGCTGGCTTCGCAGCGGGCGCTCTTTGGTGTCGTCGAGCGGTGCCAATATCATGGCCCTGGTCCCCTCGGGCAGCGCGAGTATATAGTCTGCCACATCGCTCACCGAGTGGCGTCGCACCTCCACGCCGCTCACCGGCGAGTAGGTCCGCCCGATGCGGGCAAACATCAGTTTCAGGTATTCGTATATCTCGGTCTGTGTGCCTACGGTCGACCGCGGGTTGCTGGTGTTTACCTTCTGTTCTATGGCCACCGCCGGCGCCAGCCCGTGTATGTAGTCCACGTCCGGTTTGCTCATGCGGCCCAGAAACTGTCTTGCGTACGAGCTCATGCTCTCTACGTAGCGCCGCTGGCCTTCGGCAAAGATGGTGTCGAACACAAGCGATGATTTGCCGCTTCCGCTCAGGCCGGTGACCACAATCAGTTTGCCCTGCGGCAGTGTGAGGTCTATGTTCTTCAGGTTGTTGGCGCGTGCGCCGTGTATTTCGATGTCAGGCATTATTTAGTGGTTGGTGGACGGTGGTCAGTGGCCGGTGGTCTCAATTCTCAATTTTCAATTTTGTCTGGCGGGTGCGTTTGCCGTTGGCGGTCATTATCAGCAGCCGACCGTCGACGCCTTCACCCACCGTCAGCAGTTTGTACGGGCTTTTTCCAAGAAGGGTCAGTTTCTCCACCTCGCCGTCGTTGCCGATGCAGTACATCACGATGTTGCCTTTCGAGTCCACTTTGTATTCCTTGGCTTCTTTGGCAATGTCGTATGTCGAGGGGTATTTCGGGCTCTCGCTCTTCATCAGGAGGGTTTTGCCGTTGCGGTAGATCAGGCTTGTCCGCAGCAGGCCGTCGTCGTTTTTCTGCACGTCGTTGCGGCGCACGTTGCGCACCCATTTGATGTTTGCAGCGGTGTCTATGGCCATCATGTGCAGTCCCATGCGGTGGTATTCGTTCGATGTCAACCCGTTGTCTTCCGAGTATGTGCGCTGGTAGTTGCGGCCTGCGGCTATGACTGCGCCGAAGTCGGTCAGCGTCAGCGCGTTCATCGACACGTAGTCCATCATCTGCTCACGCTGTATTTTTTTGGTTTTCTTGTTTTCCAATATGTTGAGGTCTTCGTTTTGGAACGGGCGCATCACGAATCCGCTCAGTTCGGCATAGTCTATCTGGAATGCCATGCCGATCACGCCGCCTGTGAGGTTCTCGTCGGGCTTCGACCCGTCGGGGCGGAAGAGGCCCATGCCCATGGCGTAGCGGCCGGTCACGCCGGCCAGGTGCAGCTCGCGCACCGGGTCGCATTTCACAGCCACGTCGTATGAGTCGGCTTTCCGTGCCCCGATTACGTTGAATATGAAGTGTGTCATTTCGCCCTCTTCCTCATACCCCAGGGTGACCACCGTGCCGTCGTCGGCCACGGCTATCTCGTCCATCGAGCCCATGGCGAACTCTTTGTTCCACTCTTCTTTCAGCTGCCTGTCGAGCACCACCGTCCGGGCCGAGTACTGCTTGCGGTCTTTGTATTCCACGATGAGCACGTAGCCCAGGTGGCCTCCGTTCGCCGATGCGGCGCCCCACACCTTGCAGTCGTCTTTCTTGCCGTAGCCTACGGAGTCTATCTGCACCAGCGGCAGGGTTCCTGCCTCGGGCCTCATGCTGTCGAGGTCGATGCTTGCGGTGTAGATGAGGGTCATGTTGCGGTAGCCTTCTTCTGCCAGCAGCAGGCGTGCCTTGTTGCCGTCTATTGTGGTGGCCAGCACGCGCATATCGGCGCCTTCGGGCAGTTCCATGCTCCGCATGGGCTCAAGGTTGTGGTCGGTCAGCGTCACCGTCAGCCGCTCGTCCTTGGCCGCGCCCACCCAGCAGTTGAGCCCCTCATAGGTGCCTATCTGCTTGGCTGTGGCCATGTATTGGGCTGTTGTTTTCTTGCTCTCGGCTCCGTGCTCCACGGTGGCCTTGGTCTGTGCCGTGGCCGCAAGGGCCAGCAGCATGATGGGGATGATTGCGATATGTTTCATCGGTCTGTTGTTGTTTCTGTTCAGAAGGGTATGAAGCCTATGCCGAGGCGCAGGGTCAGCAGGTTGCTCACCAGGCCGTCGGCGCGGTGCACTTTCGGGTTGTCTGCGGTCGAGCCGAATTCCTTGAGGCGGGAGCTCAGGTAGCCGAAGTTCCAGGCGTAGTCGACCTCGTAGTTGAGCACTATACGGTTGAGGAATATGTAGTTCTGCCCGATGCCGAAGCCTATGCCGAAGGTGTTGTCGCTCTCGGGCGAGCCGCCTTCGAAGGGCATCGAGTAGTGGGTCATCATGCCTTCGATGCAGACGTATTTTCCCAACGGTGCGAACTCGCTTTGCGAGTAGAGGCGCCCGCCTGCCGTGATGGTCAGCATGTCCATCGAGCTCGGCACTCTGTATTCGTTGTACACGGTGTATCCCGCGTAGCTGCCGGTGCCTTCCTCGTAGCGGCCTTCTATGCGCGTCACCCCTTCATAGGCTTTCTGGTATCGGGCCGAGGCGAAGATGCTGGCTTTGCGGCCCACCACGAATTCCACCGCCGCCCAAGGCGTCAGTGCCACGTATTTCTTCAGTTGCCCCCAGGGCTGCTTGCCGCTCGGGCCGAGGCTTATGCCTCCGGTCACCGACAGGCGGTGCCCCATGTGGCCCACGGGCTCTTTCTTCAGCGGGTTCATGGCTTTGCGGTAGGTGTCGTAGAGCATGGCGTCCACCGCGCTCGGTGTGTCGTCGATGCCTGCGTTGTAAACCTGGCGCGTCAGCAGCTTGCCCTCGCGGGCGTCCACCACCAGGCCCACCATCGTCGTGTGCACTGTGGAGCCTATGGCCGAGGCTATTTCGAGCGGTATCAGCGGCACGGCCAGGAAATAGATGGCATCGAGGTCGGCTTTCTGGTTCTCTATGTTGAGCACGGCCGTCATGTTGAGTGTGCGCGCCCCGTGGCGGTCGAGCAGCTCGTCCATCGCCGGCTGCATCACGCGCACGAGGTCGAATTTGCCTTTGCTGAGCCAGAATTCGTTCATCCATTCGCAGATGGTCAGGAAGTCGTTGTACTCGTTGGCGCTGTCCATCTCGTGCATGGCTTTGTCCGAGAAGTCGACGGCCCGGCGTCCTTCGCGCTCGGCCGTGCGGGCCACCCGGTCGCCCAGCGCGCCTTCTTTGTTCACGCTCTTGACTATTTCCTGCTGGTCTTTTCTCGAGTCGACGACCCAGTAGCTGGGGTTGAACACCAGCATGCCGGCGCTGTCGACGGCGGCGTCGGTTGTCGCGGCTTTCTTGGCGGTGCCGTTGAGGTGGTCGCGCAGTATGGGCTGCAGCGTGGCGTCCTGCATCATCAGGTCGGTCAGCGCATAGGCCGTGGGCTTGCGCTGGGTCTGCGTCTGGCGTTTCTGCTTGATGCGCTCGTATTTCGTCAGGTTCTCGTCCTCTTCGGGTTTCTGTTGTGCGGCGGCGCTGTCGGCTGCGGCGGTTTGGGCCGCTGTCGGCGGCTGGGCCAGGTAGTCGGGGCTCGCTTTGCCGTTCTGGGTGCGCAGCTGCTCCATCAGGTCGGCGCTGATGGCGGTGTAGGCCTTGTCGTTGGGGTGGCGGAGGTGCATCTCCCAGGCTTTGTGCAGTGCCGCCAGGGTCAGCTGCTCGGCGCTCATGGTCTTTGCGGCGTAGTACACCTGCTGGCTTTCGCCCTCGATTTTCTTGTAGTCGGGCAGCACGTCGGCCAGCTTGCTGTTGTTTTTGAAGGTGGCCAGCCCGTAGAGGGCCTGCACCATGTAGCGGTCCACTGCATCGTTGCTCTCTTTGCGCTGCATCACCCAGCTGTTGTAGAAGGCTTTGGCGTAGTTGCCGTGCAGCAGGTCCTGGCGTATGCATTCGAGGCGGGCCATGCGGCGCAGTGTCTCGAATTCGGCCTTGGTGGTCACCACGTAGCGCTCGCCGCCGTAGTAGCCGTCGAGCCATGCCGCCGTGTGCTGGCGGCGGCTCAGTATGTTGGGGTGCGTCGAGCGGCTGTCGTCGTAGTTGTCGCGGCTCGTGATGTCGGCCACCTCGGCCAGCCAGCAGCCGTCGAGGGTGTAGTAGGGCGTGTTGAACCATGTGGTGTCGAAGGCTATCTCGTCGAAGGGCAGCTCGCTGTATTGCAGCACGTCGAACACCCCCTCGCTGATGTCTTTGGTGTAGGGCGAGCCGAGGTAGAACATGGCTATGCCCAGCGAGTCGGCCTCGTTCTCCATGGCGCGGCTGCGGTTGTGGCGGTGTATGAACTCGCCTGCGCGCTCGGCCTCGTCGTCGAGGTCTTCGCTGCTGCGCTTGCGGGTTTTCTTGCCCACCAGCTCTTCCATGCCGTGCGAGCGGTAGTAGTGCACTATCTCGTGGCTCAGGATGAAGGCCAGCTGGGCCTCGTTCTCCACCTGTGCCACCAGGCCGGTGGTGACGAACACCATGCCCTGCGGCGTGGCGTAGGCGTTGACGTCCGAACTGGTGACGGTGTAGAACCTCAGTTCGCCGCGCAGCTCGGGGTAGCCGGCCGTCAGCGTGTCGGCTATGCGGTTCAGCATCTGCGTGATCTGGTCGCCGTACAATATATGGCCGCTGCTGAGCATCTTGTTGACGTTGTACGATGCTTCGAGCAGCTGCTGGCGGTCGCGCACCCGGCCGCCGGTGTATTCTTTGGCGCGTTGCAGGTCGGCGTCGTAGAGCTCCTGCGCGCTCTGCTTCAGGTCTTGCGGCACCGGTCCCACGCTCCGCAGCTGTGCCGCCGCAGGCTGTGCCAGCATCAGTATCGATGCAACGGATATTATGGATTTGATGGAGCGTCGGCGTCTCGCCGGCATTGTGGGTGTTTTCTTCATTTTCGATTTGGTGCGCCGGCGTCTCGCCGGCATTTGCTGTTGGTTGATTAATTTATTTATAGTTTAAATATGGCTGATTTTCCAACAACCTCAAAGAGGTTGAATCGCAATAACCCCACACAAGGAACGCAGTGTGGGGCCAACGATATCCTTGTCTCTCAGCGTCTCGTAGAGACGCAACATTGAGCCACGATGACAAAAATCAGTCATATAGAGCGTTCTCAATTCACAATTCTTAATTCACAATTCTTAATTCTTAATTCTCAATTCTCA
>JAFVWV010000142.1 GCA_017501495.1 Bacteroidales bacterium
CAGCCGTTCTTTCGGCTTTATGACAGTGGTCCAGGTGTTGTCGGTGTTATTGTCTTTTGTATTCATGGCCATTTGCCTGCCGAAGGCAGGTCGATTTCAATAGCCCCAGACGCAGTCTGGGGATGAGTGTGTCATGTGAGATAGGGGCTCTCGAAGAGAGCCACCCTTCTCCTGTTTTAGTCTTTCATGAAATATCTTTCGTCCCACGTCATGCCGCTTTCGGATATCAGTTCCTTCAGCTCGTCTGAAAGAGTCTGCACTCTGTGGTGTTCCTTCTGCCCCTTTATGTAGTTTACAATCGTGTCTTTGTCCTTGTAGGAATATGTAAATGCTGCGTATTCTTTCCCCCAATGGTCAAAGTCGGGGAAGTGAGGGTTACTCTTGAGCCATGCGCTTGTGAAAGATTTTACTTCTTGGACAAATCGAGCCACACCCATTGTCGCAGGCAGACCTACGAGCATGTGTATGTGGTCGGGCATGCCTCCTATGCGGTAAACCTTGACATTCCGGTTGTTGGCAATACCGAGCATGTAAGCATAAAGCTCACGCTCAAATTTTTCGGGAATGGTTCTTTCACTACGATAGGTACGAAAGACTATGTGGTATAACAGCTGGGTAAAGCTCATTTATTGTTGTGTAGGCTCTCTTCGAGAGCCGTGGGATTTTTCTCTTGCCGGCTGTGCTCTCCCCCAGACTTCCGTCTGGGGTTATTGAATGTGCCTGCCTTCGGCAGGCCTTTCAGTCCTGACCGACACTCCCCTGCGGAGCTCCCGCCTCATGCCGAGTGTTTCCGATGGAACAGAATATTACCCACAATGCCCCAGAAGTAGCGCCAGTCGGTCCGGAATGGATGTTCGAGGTAGGCCTCGAGGTAGCGGCGCTCGCTTTGCTGCACCTCCTCGATGGTCTCCGGGGTATGCCTGTCGTAGTAGAACGGCGGCAGCAGGCCGGGTTTGGTGCGGGTGCGCAAGGCCTGCATCTCGGGTGTGTAGAGTCCGAAATACTGACGGCTCAGCGGACGCACACCCACCAGCTTCATGTCGCCGCGCAGCATGTTCCACACCATCGGCAGCTCGTCGAGCCACAGGCGGCGCAACAGGTGCCCCGCCTCGTTGACGCGATAGTCGTCTTTGAACTTGCCGCCACGCTCCAGGCTCTGGTAGTGGTAGATGTAGTCCTGTATGTATTCGGAGTAGGAGTACATCGTGCGGAACTTATGCACCACTATCTCCTTGCCGCCGAGGCCTATGCGGCGCAGGTGTATGATGGGCGACCCCGTGGGGGCCACATCGTCGATGGGGGCCTGCACCTTGCGTGCCACTACAACGAACTCGCCCTGGCGGAATCCCTCGTCGATCACCTCGAAGCCGGCGCGGTAGATGCGGCCCAGCACCTCGACGCGGTTGAACCAGCGGTCTTTGCCGTCGGTGAGCGCAAAGTAGAGGCCGTGGGTGAGCTTGAGCTTGGGACACACGCGATGCCACAGGTAATTGGTCAGCGCCAGCAGGTGGCGCACGCCCCAGACGTTGCGTTCGTCTATCAGCTTGCGCTTGAGCGCCGAGGTCATCGAATGGCAGACCATGCAGCCGCCGTCGGCCAAGGCCATGTTGGCGGCATAGAGGAAGCCGTCGAGCGACTCGATTGTATGCAGCGGCCGCAGCACATAAAGCAGTTTCGGCCGCTTGCCGTCGAGGCGGTAGCTGAGGGCTTCGGGCGTGCGTGTGGTCAGCGGCAGGACCGCCATACCGTCGGTGAGGTTGCCGGGTGTTCCAACCCATCGCATCAACTCACGCGTGCCCATGTCGGCAGTGGCCTTGAGTGCGCTTATCACCTCAGGGTCGGCGATGCTGCCTGAAGCGAGTTTGGCGCCTTCGCGGCTGCCTCGTTCGGTATAGGCAGGCGCGTCGTCAATCTCATATTGCAGACGGAACAATCCCTTTTTCATATCATGGGTTGTGGCTTGGGAGCGTCGATACGTTCGAGCATCGAGGGGTGGATGTAGGCTGTGGCCACGGCGACGACGCCGGTGACGGTGACCACCAGGCGGCGGTCGCGCTTGATGCGCTTGATATGGCCTTCAGCGCCTTTGAAGGGGCCTCCGGTGACACGCACACGGTCGCCTTCATGGTATTCGGGCCGGTCGTCGCCCAGCAGTTCAAGACCTTCGCGGCCGGCGGTGACCACAAAACGGAACACCTCCATCTCGCGGTCGCGTATCGGTGCCGGAGCGGTGCCCTCGGCATTGTAGTAGGCCCAGGCATAGGGGCGATGGTCGTCGACGAAGCGGCGCAACTCAGTCTCTGCGCAACGCAGGAAAAGCAGCGTGTTGATGACGCCGGTCGGAGCGAAGGCCTCGTATCCGGCCTCCTCGCCGCCGGTCATAAGTTCCTGCAGCCGGGCCGCTCTGACCCTAAGGGCATACCAGTGTCTGTCGTCGGACATCGTGGCAGAGTGTTGTTTGGGTTGACTGTATTGCCGCGGATTCAATGGTGCATTCTCTCCCCTCCTCCACCAATGATGATGGATTGCCTTGGGGGTTCGTCAGTCTTTCGCGGTTCTGACCCACGGGCGTCCCTATCGCAGGGATGTTGCCGCAACCTTATGAATATCAACCGAGAAGCACCAATGCACCGAAAGATATCCAAATGCAAAGATACGTTTTTTTTACATTCTGCGCAATTATATTTTATTTACACCGCATTTTTTTGTTAATTTAACCTGTCGTCCTGCTTACCGGTAGCGCATATCAACGATACATCAACGATATTTCAACGATATTTCGACGATTTTAATCGTTGATATATCGTTGAAATATCGTTGATGTATCGTTGATATGCGCTACCGGTCGCTATGCGGATGGCATAAAAAAGGGTGCCGTCCCGGCAGTGGGACGGCACCTTTGCAGTTCGCTATCAGACTGGCAATCAGAGGCCGAGGACGGAGGCACCCTGTTTGTAGACGATGTCGCGCGGGATATTGGCGTCGCGGATCTGGTCGAGGACGCTTTGGAGGTCGGCGCTGATGTTGCCATTCTTGTCGCTGTAGGCCTTGGCGGCGGCAGCGTCGCCCTCGCCTTCCATGGCGATGATGACGGCGGCCCAGCCGCGGGCGGCCTCCCGGGCTTTCTCAACGTCGATTACGTACTTGCCGTCGGCGTTGCGGCTGAAGGCGCCGTGCTCGAGGAAGTAGTTGTAGCACATGATGTTGGCACGGCCGTGGGCCTCGGTGGCGCCGAAGCGCACGCTGCGGAGCAGACCGGCGATGAAGGTGATGTAGTTCTGGGCCACGGTGGTGTTGGTGATTTCGCCGCGCTCGATGAGCTGCTCGGTGAGGAACAGGCCGCAGACGTCAGCCTTGGCTTCCTCCCAGGCGCTGTACTGGGCACCGAGGGCTTCGCGGCAGGCACCGCGACCGGTGACGGTGTTCTTGATGCCCAGACCGTGGGCCACCTCGTGGTAGCAGGTATTGCCGAAGAAGGCGTTGAAGGTCACACTGTCCACCTGCTCGGGGCAGAGGATGAGGTTGGCGATGGGCACCATGATGTTGTCGTACTTGGCGCGCATGGCGTTCTTGAGCTGCAGGCGGCGGCTGCCTTTCTTGAGCTGCACACGCTCGTCGTTGGGCAGGTTGATGGCGATGGTCTTCGAGCCCGCATTGCAGTCGCCGGCATAGTAGACCACGTCGTAGACGTTGATGTCGCAGTCGGTGCCGGGCACTTCGGTCTTATACTTGGGGTCGCAGGGCAGGAGCTTCTGCATCTCGGGCAGCATGGCGGCGAACTTGCTCAGGTCGTTGCTCCACTGCTCGTCCTTGACCAGCACGAAAGCCTCATGCGAGCACTTCAAGCCGTTGATGCCGTCGTCGTAGTTCTCGATGGGGCCGACAACAAAGTCGAGCTTCGAGTCTTTCATGTCCATCCAGACCATGTCGCTTTCAAAGTAGTCGTCGGTCTTGAAAGCTTCTCGGCGAGCCTCGAGGTACTTCTTGAGGCCGGCATTGTCGGCCAGGGCGATAGCCTTCTCCAACAGTGCGTCGACCTTTGCCAGCTCTTCTTTGTAGGCCTCGTGGTAAGGCAGGACATAGAGCTGGCCCTGCTCGTTGCGGCGGACAACGCTGTACTGACTGTTCTTCAGCGGGTCGGCGAGGGCGTCAAACTCCTCGCGGGTCATGTCGGCGGGGTAGAAGTTGCAGCCGGCGGGGCGCTCGCCGTAGCCGGGCAGGAAGGGGCGCTCGCTGTCGAGGCGGTCCCAGGCGCCATACTGTATGCGGGCAAAAGCCTGCATGGCGGGGTCGCTCAGGGTGTCGAGGCTGGCGCGGTTGGCATAGCCGAAGTACTCGTCCCAGTAGATGTCGTCCATCACCTTGCCGATTTCGATGAAAATCTTGACGAGTTCCTTCTCGTTGGCGGAGAGGTTCTGGATGAGGTCCGATTTCAATTCAAACTCGGCATACTCGTCCACTTTTTGTTGGATTTCCGATTTGGGCTCGGCTGCTTTTTTGCCTTTGCAGCCAACGGCCACAAGCATAGTCGCTGCCATTGCAATAACTGTTAACTTTTTCAATATTAAATCATTTTAAAGTTTTATCCGTCATGTCGGGTGTTGCAAAATTACATTTTTTTTGCCAATTCAAAAAAAGTTAGTACTTTTGCAGCCGATTTTCGGTAGGTGGAAGGTGAAAAGTGAAAGGTGAAAATCATCATTCGGAAAGGTGCTCGAGTGGTTGAAGAGGCCCGCCTGGAAAGCGAGTAAGCGTTAACAGCGCTTCAGGGGTTCGAATCCCCTCCTTTCCGCCAGAGGAACGCAGCAAGACAATTCTTGCGGCGTTTTTCTTTTATTATTGCACCAATTCAGATTTTTTGTGTACCTTTGCAGTCCGAACAAATACAATCAGATATGCTCAAACAACTGAAAACAAGAATAATAAAGGCCTTCACGCTGGCAGTCGTTCTGTCGGCGGCGGCAGCGGCCGGCGCCCAGACCACTTGGGCAGACGCGTTCAGCAAATTCAAACTCGAAGCCCGTGCCGACGGCGAACTCTTCACCACCGACAGCACCCCCCAGTTCGGTTTCCACGGCAAATACTTCAACTTCATGCTTGGCGGCAACCTCGGCCACGGCTTCAGCTACTACTTCCGCCAGCGTCTCATCGCCAATCCGGGCTCGGTCATGTTCTTCGACAACACCGACTTCCTCTACCTCGACTACAAACCGACACAGAACTGGCGCCTGCGCTTCGGCAAGGATGCCATGGCCATGGGCGGCTTCGAATACGATGCCCCGCCGATCGACGTCTACTTCCCCACCACCCTGTGGAACAACATCTACTGCTTTCAGCTCGGCCTCAGCGCAGCCTATATCAGCGACGACGGCAACCACACCCTCGTGGCGCAGGTCACCAACTCGCCCTACATCAACTCCACGGGCCTCAGCTACGATGCCGGCCTCGTGTCGTACAACCTCTGCTGGTACGGCAACGTAGACCATTGGCAGACCATCTGGAGCACCAGCATGATCGAGCGCGAATGGGGCAAATTCATGAACCTCACCATGATTGGCAACAAACTGGTATTCGACAAATGGGACATCTACGTCGACCTCATGCACCACGCACTGGCCTGGGACGACTGGGGCAAAAACTTCGGCGTCGTCAGCTGTGCAAACTACTATTTCACACCCGAATTCAACATCTTCGTCAAAGGCATGTTCGAGCAGAACAAGTCGGAGACCGACCTCAACTCGGCAGTGGCGCTCGACCACTTGCTGCGCGCCGGCCACACCTACGCCCGCTACGGCCTCGGCTTCGAGTTCTTCCCGAAGAGCCTCGACAAGAGCGTCCGCTTCCACACCTATGTATGCCGCATGACCGAGACCTACACGGCCGCCGGACAAAACGTGGTGGACGACAGCTGGAACTTCAACATCGGTGCCACGTGGACCATGGACTTCCACAAGATGTTCCGTAAATAGCCCTTGATACTCAAGCCCAAAAACACCGCTTATGAGCGACAACAATAACAACCATCACAACCTGCTGAGCAGCCTGCTCTCGGTGGTCGACCCCTTCCAAGTGTTCCGCCACCACGAGACCGTCGCCAAGACCCCGTCAGACAAAGACATGGCCCAGACACACGACGGACAGTCGCTGCCTGCCAAAACGGCAAAAAAGAGCCTGAAATTCACCACCTCGCGCAGCATCGAG
This sequence comes from Bacteroidales bacterium, assembly GCA_017501495.1. Taxonomy (GTDB): domain Bacteria; phylum Bacteroidota; class Bacteroidia; order Bacteroidales; family P3; genus Colimorpha. Next base: position 6,202 of record JAFVWV010000142.1, read on the forward strand.
GCACTCATTTTCCTCGTGTGCTTCTTCGCCTTCTTCGGCTTCCTGGCCTACCGGATGACGCTGCCCAACATGCTCAACACCTTCATGCAGACGGCCTACCACCTGCTGCTCGAAACAGTGTTCTACATCATGGCCATCTGCGTGCTGATGGGAGCCATCTCGAAGCTGCTCACCGAGTTCGGCGTGGTGCGCCTGATGGAGAACATACTGCGGCCGCTGATGAAACCGCTCTACAACCTGCCGGGCGTGGCGGCCCTGGGCGCCGTAATGACCTTCCTGAGCGACAACCCCGCCATCATCTCGCTGGCCAAGGACAACAACTTCGCCCGCTACTTCAAGAAATACCAGCTCGTCTCGCTGACCAACTTCGGCACCGCCTTCGGCATGGGCCTGGTGGTCATTGCCTTCATGACTGGCCTGGGCTTCGGCAAGGGAGCCTTGGTGGGCCTGCTGGGAGCCATCATTGGCAGCATCATCAGCACACGCCTCATGCAGCGCTTCACGCTGAAGAGCTACCCCGAGATGGACTGCCCCGTGACCGAAGAGGAAGGCACCGAACAGAACATCTCGTTCAAGAGCGAGGGCAACGCCTTCCAGCGCTTCCTCAACGCCATGCTCGACGGCGGCAAGAGCGGCGTCGGCATCGGCGTGGCCATCATACCCGGCGTGCTCTGCATCTCGACCATCGTCATGATGCTCACCTTCGGCCCCGCGGGCGCCGACGGCACCTATCAGGGTGTGGCCTACGAGGGCGTGCCTGTCATCACATGGCTGGCCGACAAGGTCAACATCGTCTTCTATTGGCTCTTCGGTTTCGAGAGCGGCGCGCTGGTCTCGTTCCCCATCACCGCCTTGGGCGCTGTGGGAGCCGCCATCGGCCTGGTGCCCAAATTCATCGCCGACGGCATCATCACCAACAACGCCATCGCCGTCTTCACCGCCATGGGTATGTGCTGGAGCGGCTATCTCTCGACCCACACAGCCATGCTCGACTCGCTGGGCTACCGCAAGCTCATCGGCAAGGCCATCGGGGCCCACACCATCGGAGGCCTCTGCGCCGGCGTGGCGGCCCACTGGCTGTGGGTGCTGCTGACGCTGATATTCTGACACCTGCCATCCAGACACCAAAAGCGAAATACACCAATGGCGAGGAGAACGCAAAAAAAGTTCTCCTCGCTCTCATTTCAGGCTCTTATTGCAGACATGAGCCGCTGGTCCGACCCAATTTTTGAATAGTATTAGATATCTAAAAATCAGCATATTCGCACATTCCCATCACCAGAAATGGTGAAATTTTTTTGCCATATCGGAAAATGTTAGTACTTTTGCATCGGTTTACGAACCAAAGTATTGATCAATATTAATCCTAAAAAAAAAGAAAATGGCTTACAAAATCACTGACATTTGTGTTGCTTGCGGCACCTGCATCGATGAGTGCCCCGTCGGAGCTATCAGCGAAGGCGACATCTACAAGATCGACGAGAACGCTTGCGTTAGCTGCGGTACCTGCGCTGGCGCTTGCCCCACCGGCGCCATTGTGGAAGGCTAAACGCCACAACACTCACGGAGTGAGCGATGCACGACAGGCATCGCAATGTTTTGGTTAACTCTCGGAGAGCTATGCGGAATGCATGGCTCTCTCTTATTTTACCTGTAAAGCAAAGCTATGGCGCGGCGCACAGTCTGCCGGGTGCCAGCCGCATCGTAGACGGTAATGGCAACGATATACTGTCCGTGCGGCAGGCGCTGCCCGCCATCGCCAAGTCCATCCCAACGGATTGCACCGTACGTGCCAAGCAGGTCGCCGTTGAGCAGGCGGCGCACTACCGTGCCACGGCTGTCGTAGATTTCGCAGCGAGCCGCCAGCGCACCGTCGTCGAGTGAGTATTCTATCGTCAGTCCGTCCTGATAGCCGTCACCGTCAGGGCTGACAATATCGGACTCAAACACGAACGAGGCTTCCTCGATAAGATACTCCGCACTCTGCGAGTTTTCGGAACCCGGAGTGCCATAGCCCGCAACAGACGATGCCGAAAACCAGTTTGAGGGGTCGTTCACATCGCGGCTGAAGCTGCGCCGTTCAAGGCTCACCCCGGCCTTGTTGCGCAATAGGCGACTGTGCATCGAAGGGCTGTAGTCGAGCCATTGCACCACCACGCTGTCAACCGTAGAGAGTACCACCGTCCCGCCATCGTTGGGGTACGGCGGCAGATTGCACTCCACAAGGTGCGACGCATCATGCACCGCGTAGCAGGCCGCCACCGAGGCTGCATCCTTGCTCAGCACCACATATTCGTGCGAGCCTACGACATGTGAAGGCAGCGGATAGTGCATACCAAGCGAGTCGTGAATCACACGCACAATATGGAAGGCAGCCAGGTCGACATCTGAATCTGTCGGATTGAAAAGCTCGACATACTCAGCCTCGCCACTGCGAGGCTGAAAAAGAAGCTCGCTGAGCAGCAGGGTACCCTGCTGGGCGCCAGCGTCAGCTGGCGCCCAGCAGGACATCAACGACATCAGTAAGAACTTACCAGCCTTCATATTCTTATCAACCATCTAACCAATAACGTAAAAAGACTGCAATTATTTTCCATCCTGATTTAATCCGATATTATTTCCAGCACACAATATATCGAACAAACATGCGTTATGTCTATATAACAACAAAGAATACAATGAAACCAATCGTCAGCATCATCATGGGCAGCACCAGCGACCTGCCGGTCATGGAGAAAGCCTGCCAGTTCTTTGAAGAGATGGAGATCCCGTTCGAGGTCAACGCCCTCTCTGCGCACCGCACACCACAGGAAGTGTCCGATTTTGCACGCCAGGCGCAGGGGCGCGGTATACGCGTCATCATAGCCGGAGCCGGAATGGCCGCCGCCTTGCCTGGCGTAATAGCCGCCGAGACACCGCTGCCAGTCATCGGAGTGCCCATCAAAGGCTCATGCCTCGAAGGGCTCGACGCCACCTTCGCCATCATGCAGATGCCTCCGGGAATACCTGTGGCTACCGTAGCTATCAACGGTGCACAAAATGCCGCCATTCTTGCCATGCAGATGCTTGCCCTGGCCGACGAGGGACTGATGCAGAAACTCGTCGCCTATAAGGCAGGATTGAAAAAGAAAATCGTCAAGGCCAACGAAGAGCTTGCCAAATTAGAATACAAATTCAAAGTATGATTACCATCGGCATAACAGGCACCCTCGGTGCCGGCAAGGGCACTATAGTTGACTATTTAGTCAAGAACCGCGGCTTCGTACACTATAGCGTGCGAGCTTTCCTCATCGAGGAGATAAAGCGCCGCGGCATGGAGGTGAACCGTGACTCGATGACCCTCGTGGGCAATGACCTGCGGGCCAAACACACACCGTCGTGGATAGTGGAACAACTCTATGAGCAGGCCTCGGCTTCGGGATGCAACTGCATCATTGAGAGCGTGCGCACACCCGGCGAGGTCGACGCCCTGCGCGGCAAACCCAGCTTCTACCTCTTCGCCGTCGACGCCGACCCGCATGTGCGCTACGAACGCGCCGTGCTCCGCGGCTCGGAGACAGACCATATCGACTACGACACCTTTATCAGCAACGAGCAGCGCGAGATGGACAATGCCGACCCCAACAAGCAGAACCTGCGCTATTGCATCGACAATGCCGACTTCCGCTTCGACAATGGCGGCACCATTGAACAGCTGAACGAGCAGGTCGAGGCAGTGCTGCAGCAGATTACCTATCGCCGCCCGTCGTGGGACGAATACTTCATGGAGCTGGCCAACACCGCCAGCAAACGCGCCACCTGCGACCGCGGCCGTAGCGGATGCGTCATTGTCAAGGACCGCCAGCTGCTGGTCACAGGCTATGTGGGCTCGCCCGCAGGCCTACCCCACTGCGACGAAGTAGGCCATCTCTTCCGCAAAACCATCGACGCCGACGGTCACATCAGCACCCACTGCGTACGCACCGTACACGCCGAACAGAACGCCATCTGCCAAGCCGCCCGACGCGGCATAGCCCTCGACGGCGCCACCCTCTACTGCCGCATGACCCCATGCCGCACCTGCGCCATGCTCATCATCAACTGCGGCATCAAGCGCGTGGTATGCGAACGCAAATACCATGCCGGTGCCGAAAGCGAGGAACTATTCCGTCAGGCAGGCGTGCAGCTTGAATTCTTCCACGACGAGGTGCAGCAGTACGCCAACCAATAGATACAAGCAGAGTGACAATACAGTAGCAGTGCCGAGCCACAATAATAAATAAGTGATATCTGACAAATTTACTATCGGCTCCGATAATCTGG
>JAFVWV010000143.1 GCA_017501495.1 Bacteroidales bacterium
GTGTTCAAGTGTCGGGCTATAAATCTATTTCAGCAGGTTGCCGAGAATGTCGCGCGTAAGGGTACGCGTGAGGGTCGAGGTGGTGTTTTTCACAATCTTTTGGCCCATGTTGGTCTTGCTCTTGGTCTTCTTGCCGCTTATGGCGTCGCTGACAGCGGTGCCGGCGGCGGTGGCCACCGTAGCGGTGAGGGCCGTGATGGCGGCCTTGAGGAGCTTGCTGCCGAGGCCAGCCTTCTTCTTGGGCTCTTTGGTCTGAGGGGTCTGGTTACTCGGAGTATTCTGATTACTCGGAGTATTCTGAGTGGTCAGTGCTTCGGCCTCTTTGATGAGCTGTTCGAAGGCGCTCTCGCGGTCGACCATGGTGTCGTACTTGCCATAGAGGCGGCTGGCGCGGATGATGGCCTCACGCTGCTGGTCGGTGACAGCACCTATCTGGCTGAGCGGAAAGAGTATCTTGGCACGCTGCACCATACTGGGTGCTCCCTTCTCGTCGAGGAAGCTGACGAGGGCCTCGCCGGTCTCGAGGGTCTGGATGGCCTCATCGGTGCGGAAGGCAGGGTTGGCGCGGAATGTGTCGGCGGCTGTACGGACGGCTTTCTGGTCCTTGGGGGTATAGGCACGCAGGGCATGCTGCACGCGGTTGCCCAACTGGCCGAGGATATTCTCCGGAATATCGGTTGGATTTTGGGTGACGAAATAGATGCCGACGCCTTTGGAGCGTATGAGGCGTATGACCTGCTCTATCTTGTCGACGAGGGCTTTGCTGGTGTCGTCGAAGAGCATGTGGGCTTCGTCGAAGAAGAAGACGAGGCGCGGCAACTCCTGGTCGCCGACCTCGGGCAGGGTGCTGTAGAGTTCGCTCAGCAGCCACAGCAGGAAGGTGCTGTAGAGCTTGGGCTGAAGCATCAGTTTGTCGGCCGCGAGGACATTCATGACTCCTTTGCCGCCCTCGGTCTGCAGGAGGTCCATGATATCGAACGAGGGCTCGCCGAAGAAGCGGTCGGCCCCTTGGGCGTCGAGCTGGAGCAGGGCGCGCTGTATGGCGCCCACGGTGGCGGTGGATATGTTGCCGTACTGCGTGGTGTATTCCTTGGCATGTTTGGCCACGTAGTCGAGCATGGCCCGGAGGTCTTTCATGTCGAGGATAAGGAGGCCGCGTTCGTCGGCAATGCGGAAGACGATGTTGAGCACACCGTCCTGTGTCTCGTTGAGGCCGAGGAGGCGGCTGAGCAGCTGTGGACCCATCTGGCTGACGGTGGCGCGGATGGGATGGCCCTGCTCGCCGAAGACGTCGAAGAAGCGCACGGGGCAGGCCTGGAATTCGGGGTTCGGCACACCGAAGGCGTCTTTGCGTTTCTCGATGAACGAGCTCATCTTGCCGGCCTGGCTGATGCCGCTGAGGTCGCCCTTCATATCGGCCATGAAACAGGGCACTCCTGCCTGGCAGAAGGTCTCGGCCATGACCTGTAGGGTAACGGTCTTGCCGGTGCCTGTGGCGCCGGCTATGAGGCCGTGGCGGTTGGCCATACGGCCCACGATGTTCAGCGCACCGTCGTCGCAGTGCGCGATATACAGTTTATTGTCGTTTGTGTACATTTTTAAAACTTCCAGTTGAAACCGAGGCGGAGCATGGGGCTCTCCCAGCGGAGAGTCTGCATGAGGGTGTTGAGGCCGGCGTAGAAGGTGCTGGATGTCTCGGCGTGGGGACCGACGATGAACGGGGCGTTCTGGTGGGCGTAGTCGGAGGCCTCGTAGACCCGTTCGGTGCCGTCGTAGCTCACCTTCTCGTTGGCATAGCCGATGCTGAGGAAGTCGAGGCTGAGCTCGGCGCTGAGGTGGGTGGAGAATTCGTAGACGAGTGTCGGCCTGAGGCTTACGCTCCACGAGAAATACTTGACGCTATCGAGGTACGGGTCGATTTCGACATATTCGTTGTTGTTTTCGAACGGCTTGCGGAAGCTTTCGGTGACGGTGCTGTAGCCCAGCGAGCATATGTCGGCCTGGAGCAGGAGGTTGAAGTGCATGTTGCCGTAGCGGGCAAACTCGTACTTGACCTGCGGCGCGACAGTCCAGCCCGAGCGCGAGGTCTTGAAGGCGTGGTCATTGACGGTCTCCCACTGACCGGTGTGGAAACTGTGTGCGGCCTCGGTGATGAGCATATAGTCGCGGCTTTGGACGCTCTCGCTGCTCTGGCTGAGGTAGCCGCCCATGACTCCGACGTAGAGATTAGGCAGAATCTGGTAGCCGATCTGCAGTCCGCCGAGGATATTGGCATCCGACGTCGACAGCGCGACGGTGTCGTTGTAGAGGGCGCTGTGGGTGGTGTTGCCGAACTGGGTCACGACCGACGGATTGTTGGTTTTGTGCTGATAATAACCGCCTTGCAGGCCTACGACGACCTGAGCCTGAGCCGCCATACCCACGGCCACAGCGGCGAAAAGGAGTGCTATTTTCTTCATCTTGTTACACGATATTTCAAAATGCAAAGATACAACTTTTTTTTCAATGGCGAAGAAAAAATTATTCAGGCACAAAAAACGGTGCCGTCAGCCACCGATCCGACAGCCTACCGGTTCGGCCGTTGTACAGTACTTGTACAGTATATGTACAGTACTTGTACGCTTTATAAACGTACAAGTACTGTACAAGTAGCGTACATATAGCGTACAACGAGGCAAGAGGTGCCTATGACGACAGCAACAAACGCCTGAAACAAAGCAACTTGAAAAATACACCCTCGTGAATGGACAGCCGCAATTCAGGCAATATGGCCAGCGACGGGCCGCGATGTGTTTCGGACAAAGCATTTTTTTTCTTGCACATGACAAAAAAAAACGTATATTTGCACTACTGCACAAACACTGTCGCAGCTGGGGTCAGCACTGACTGCCAGCATGTTGCAGATATATTTTAACTATAGTGAACAATGAAAAAAAGAACATACAACACATATAGCAGCATGAAACGCGCCGCGGCGACGTTGATTGCGGTCTTTTTGGTTTGCGGACTGTGGCCGACGGCCAGCGGCCAGACGGTGATGCACAGCGGCACGACGATTACCGTGACGGGCTACGGCTGCGCCTCGGGCATAATCACCGACGACGGTGGCACTGAGGGCAACTACACAGACATGTTCGACGGCACGCTGCTGCTGCGATGGGACATCGGCGAAGAGCTGCACCTGACAGGCGACTACGACACCGAAGACGGCTACGACTACCTGCGCATCTACGAAAACGGCTCCGAGATATACTACGCATCCGGCACGGGTTCGATAGACCTCACAAGCACGGCGGGCGAGCTGCAGCTTGTGTTCCACACCGACGGCTCGGTGACGCGCACCGGCTTTGCGCTGAACTGGGAGACAGGCGCCGGCACGGTATGTGCACACAGCGTGGAGAACCTGACCTGGAGCGAAAGCGGCGAGGGAACAGTGGTGCTGAACTGGGTTGGCACCGGTTCGGGCTACGGGGTGAATGTCGACGGCATAGACTACGGCACCACCGCGACGACAACGATGACCCTGACGGGGCTGAGCCCGGCGCAGGCACACACAGTGACGGTGTACCCGACCGACGACGCAAGCCCCTGCTGCGCGGCTACGATCAACCTGCGCACTGGCTGCGGACGGATGACGCTGCCGTGGATAGAGAGCTTCGAAGATGTGACGGTGGGCGAGCTGCCCCCCTGCTGGATACGGACGGCCAATTTCGACGACGCGGTGACACGTCCGCGAGTGGTGGGCACCACGGCGTCGGACGGGCTGCACAGCCTGATGCTGAGCTGCGGCTCGACACCGCAGGGCGGCCACTTCGGCCTGCTGGCCACACCGCCCTTCGCCGGACTGGGCGACCACACCGTCAAACTCGATCTCATGGCAACACACAACGGCACGGTGGTCGTCGTGGGCACCATGGCCGAGAGCGCAATGGAATACGACACCTCGACGCTGGTGAGGATAGACACACTGGTGCTGAACGACGAAGGCCGATGGCACAGCTACACCTTCACCTGGGATGCCACCGAAGAAGGACAGCGCCTGGTGCTGATGATGAAACAGAGCGACCAGGGCGGCTCAGGCCGCATGGTATACATAGACGGAGGCCGTGTAGCCGACTGCGGAGTGAGCGCACTGCGCGCTACGACCACGCGCGACACGATGGCGCGGCTGGAATGGGACTCCTACGGCAGCCCCACATGCCGCATAGGGGTGCGCGAGGCAGGCTCGCTGAACTACACGACAACCATTGAGAACGCCGTCTCGCCGCTGACGGTCACGGGGCTCAACCCGGAGACCGACTACAGCTTCACCATCTTTGCAAGCTGCGGCGCAGGCTACAGCGCCTGCGGCAGCACGACGGTGCGAACCGACCCGGCCCCAGACCCGGCGGCGGGCTTCTGCGCCGGGTTTGCCAGCTCCACCACATGGCCCTCCGGCTGGACCGCCTGGAACGACACCACGGCATGCACAAGCCTCTACCGCGAGAGCGAAGGCATCCACTTCTACAAAGGATGCGGATACGAACAGAACGACAGCACCACCCTCGTCGGGCCGCGGCTGACCGGGCTGGCCGGCAAACGCGTGACGGTGAAGATGGGCGCCTGGCCTCACGACTACAGCTTCGTGGTGGTCGGCACAGTGGGCGACGCATACAACCGCAACAGCTTCCGCCCGATAGACACACTGCGCTTCAACAACGACCGATGGGACTGGACCGTCAGGATGCTGTCCTTCACGGTGCCTGCCGACGATACATCCAACCACATCGGCATACGCTTCAATTCGAGCCAGAACGCCGTCGACGCACGCCTTGAAGGAGTCGTCATCAACGACAGCGGCGACGCCTTCATGTCCCATGTAGCCCACATCAGGGGAACGAGCATCGAGCTGCGCTGGAACGAGGTGCGCGACTCGGTCGTCGTGGAGTACGGGCCCGACGGCTTCGAGCCCGGCACCGGCATGCGCGACACCGTGACCGGCACCGACCGCGCCACCGTCAGAGGGTTGAGTCCATGGACTACATACGACTTCTACACCTACGGCCCCGGGGAGACGGCCTGCATCGACCTGCGCGTAAGATCGGCGACACGCGGCAGCGACCACGAAATGCCGCTGTGCGAGCGGTTCGACGAGCGGTGGAACCTCTACGACGACGACTGGGACGTGATCGATTGGATCAACTCTATGCCGTCGGTGGTCGACCACCCCTACTTCAGCGAAGCCGGACGCTGCGCCACAATGCTATCCTACGGATTCGAGAACTCCTACTACAGCACCTTCGCCGTGCCCGACATGCCGATCGACACCGGGACAGTGGTGAGTTTCTACGCCACGTCGACAACGCCGGTGTCGAGCCTGGTGGTGGGCATGCAGCACTACGACAACAGCTTCCACCCGATAGACACGGTAGCCATACAGAGCGGACGCACACACTACACGCTGCCGCTGGACGACAGCATCTGCGACGCCGAAGGACGGCTGGCCTTCAAATGGTTCCACCCGAGCCAATACAGCATCCAATACCTCTACATCGACGAGCTGAACATCGACACATCGGCCTACGACTACGTGTCGCCGGTGTTTGTCGGATACGACACGGCGACGTTCAGCCTGCCGAACCTCACGGGAGCCGACAGCGTACTGCTGACCCTGGTGGGAGGCGGCGACACTCTGTCCTACGTATGGACGCCGGCCGGGGGCGACCTCGGCGTGAACGGGCTTGACACCGGCACGCTCTACTACGTCTACCTCAACATATTGGGCGATTCAGGCGCCAGCTGCCTTTCCTACACGGGCTACATCATCACCTCGGCCGACGGCGATGGCATAGGCATACCGTCATGCAACGACTTCGACGGACTGCTGAGCTACGAGAAACCGGCTTGGTGGCACTTCGCCGACTCGGCGCGAGTCGACGACGGCGTGCTGGTGCTGACCGGCCTGGCCACCCTCCCGCCCGCCGGCTATGCCAATGGCACCTCGATGGCCGTACGCATGCTTACGGCCGACACGCTCTTCATCGGCTACACATACGACAGCGTCGGCTTCACACCGACCGACACCGTCACCGACCTGATGTCGGTCTTCTACCTGCACGACCTGCCCGACACAGCCATACTGGCCGTCATGGCTCCGGACACGGTACGGATAGACATGATAGGCATGTTCGGCTGCCCGATAGTAGACTTCAAAGGCATCGGCGGCAAGCTGACCTGCACCGTACGCGGCGACGCAGAGCCCAACTATATCCTCTACCTGCAGGAAGCAGGCTCGCCCGACGTACGCACCATCCACATCACACGCAGTCCCTACGAGGTATCCGGACTCGGACTGGGCACCACCTACCAGCTGACATACCATTGCATCAACGGCTACACCGGCTGCGCCCCGACATTGATGGTGACCATCGACGACAGCCTGGCGCTGCCGCTGTGCGAACAGTTCGGCGAAATGCCTCAAGGCTGGTCGTTCTACTACGACGACGATGTCCAGCCGTCGGTCGAACTCAATTGGGGCGGCGGGCCGCTCAGGTTCGGCGAGTGGGGACGCCAGAACCAGATGCTCGTGATGCCGACGGTGGCCTACAACGATGCCGTCACGGTTCAGATTCACGGCCACCAATGGAGCGGACAGATAATGACTGTCGGCACCGTAGACGCCAGCGGCGACACCTCGACATACACACCGCTGGCCACATCACCGATGCAGGACGGATGGTTCAGCCTGACGCTGGGCATCGACTCGCTCGGCAGCCGACGAATAGCCATGCGCGCCAACGACCTCGTGCTGATACAGAGCGTCGGCATACTGCCCCAGCCGAGGATGAAGGCAAGCCTCTACACCTCGCGTGTGCTCACAATCGAAGCCGACCGATATACTGCCGACGACACACTCTACGTGCGCTACAACGACAACTACGGCTACGACAGCATCATCACCGTCTACGACATGCCCTACGAGCTGCCGCTGCAGGACGGAGTGAATTCCATCAGGCTCACACAGGTGACGAACAGCATGGGCGACAACTGCAACGCCGAGACATTCGAATACACCACCGGCACAGCTGTCGACGTGCCCTTCTGCAGCATGACCAATCTGAGCAACTACACCTTCCACACCTACAGCAGCAGCCAGTACAAGCCCTCACTGAGCACCTATAACGAAAAATACAGTTACCGGATGGAGTCGTCGTACGACGTAGAGGACCACGAATACCTTGTGCTGCCTGAGATCAACACGGCCGACATCAGCGAGATGACCGTCGGGTTCAGCCTTATCTCTTATTGGCTGGGCGACACTGTAGAGGTCGGCGTGATGACAGACGCCTTTGACACCAACACGTTTGTGCCGGTGGGCTACGCCGCATTTGCCGACAGCGCAACGATGAACTGGGAGACCCACGAGGTCAGCCTGGCATCATACAGCGGCAGCGGACGCTGGATAGCATTCCGCCACCACAGCCATCCGCGCGACAACTCCACCGTAGCCTACCTGCGGCTCACGGATTTCGTCGTCTCACCCTGCGCGGGTATGGCCAACGTCACCACCGCCACGGCAACCCATACACGCTGGAACATCGTCACCATCAACGCCGCCGACACTGGCTTCATGGTGCAATATGTTGTGACGGGCCAACCCTTGACGAGCGGCACCATCGTGCGCATCGACAGCCTGCCCTACGAACTGACGCTGGCTCCGAAGACATATTACGACATTTACTTCCTCTGCGACAGCACACACCCTTCGTGCCGGCCGGGAGTGCAGATAGGCACGCTCGACGAGCCCATAGAACTGCCGGTATGCATCGACTTCGACACGATGGCGTTGAACCAGATGCCGTCGAGTTGGCGCAGCACAGGTACGGCACAAGCCGAAGCGACCGGCCACAGCGGCGACCGCAGCCTCGGCCTGTTCCTCAGCGGGTACTCTGACGCACGCTATATAGTCAGTCCTGAGATAAGCACCGACTCCATCACAGGCAATGCCATCAGCGTATGGCTGAAGAACGAGGAATGCTCCACGGTGGAAATCGGAACCATGAACTCGCCCAACGACTACAACAGCTTCTTCTCGCTGCTCAGCTGCACACCGACAAGCGAATGGACCAAATACACGGTCAGCATGGCCGACGCGCCAAACACGGCGCGCTATATAGCATTCAGGGCCAGCTCATGCAGCTGGAACAATTCGACGCTCTACATCGACGACCTCAGCATCAGCGGCTGCGCCGCCTACGGACTTCGTGCCCGCGATGTCAACTTCGACAACATCACCCTCGACTGGACTCAGGTGGGCTCGCCCACCATCACCGTCAGCGTGGTGCAGGACAGCGTGGTGGCGCAGACCATCATGCCCTTGCAGCCGCCGCTGACCATTTTCGGGCTCTCGCCCCACAGCCGCTACGTATTCCGTTTCACCGCAAGCTGCGCCTCCAGCGGCAGCGGGTGCTATACCGAGTATGCCGACAGCGTGACGATGATTACCGCCGCCGACGGGGCCGAATGCGTCAACCCGACAGACCTCAACTCGCCCAACTCGGTCTTCTTCAGCGGCAACTACTACAATCCCTACGCCGGAGCCGGAGCCATTGACTACGGCGTCGACAGCGAGCAGAGCCGCCACACAGTGTGCACCGACACCACAGCCCGCGACCCGCGCACCGGCGGACAGCTGCGCATGGTGCCCGAAGGCTACACTTCGAGCGTGCGGCTCGGCAACTGGAGCACCAACCCTTCCGACCCCGAGGCCGAAGGCGTCATCTACAGTCTCTTCGTCGACACGGCCAACTTCCAGCTCCTGCTGCTCCACTATGCCGCCGTGCTGCAAGACCCGATGCACGCTCCCGAAGACCAGCCGCGATTCAGACTCGAGCTGCTCGACTCCAACTTCGCCCCCATAGACCCCGACTGCTCGTCGGCCGACTTTGTGGCCAACCAAAGCCTCGGCTGGAACACCGCTGCCAACGGGGTGCTCTGGAAAGACTGGACCTCGGTGGGTATCGACCTCAGCAGCTATGCCGACCAGCAAGTGTACGTGCGCCTGACCACATACGACTGCAATGAGGGCTCGCACTACGGCTATGCCTACTTCACGCTGGAGTGCATGCGCAAGGCCCTGGCCACCGAAGCCTGCGGAGACCAGGAATACAACACCCTCACAGCGCCGGCGGGCTTCAACTACCGCTGGTACAACTCCAACTCGACGGCCACCATCGCCACCACGCAGAGCATCACCATCCCGACAGCGGACATCACCTACTACTGCGACCTGAGCAAGATAGACAACGACGCATGTCTGTTCACCATCAGCGCCTACGGCGGCACCCGCTACCCCATGGCCTCGTTCGACACTGTGACCATCATCAACAACTGCCACTTCCACGTAACCTTCGTCAACACCAGCTCGGTGAGCAAAGACAACGTGACCCCGATAGCAGCCGAACAGTGCGAGACCGCCTTCTGGGACTACGGCAACGGCCAGACCTCGACCAACTACAACGGCTCGGCCACGTATATGCTGCCAGGAGTCTACACCGTAATGCTCGTCAGCGGCATAGCCGACGGCGCCTGTCAGGACACCACCTATATGACCCTCAACCTGACTCTGCCCGACGGCATGCAGCCCACCGACACCACCACCGCCGAAATATGCCTCGGCGAAAGCTACACCTTCCGCAGCAATACATTTACGCAAAGCGGCACCTACTACATAGCCACACCCAACCCCGGCCTCTGCGACAGCATACACACCCTGCAGCTAACCGCCTGGGCACCCTCGTACAGCGACACCGTGGCCGAAGCTTGCGACACCATGACATGGCGCGGCACACTCTTCGACACCACCGGCATCTACCCCTTCCCGCTCCCGATGCCCGACATGCACGGCTGCGACAGCATCCGCCTGCTGCGCCTCACCATACACAGCAGCATAGACACCATTATCGACGACACCATCGTCGAGGCCGCACTGCCCTACCCCGTGGCTGGCACCAACCTCACAATGGCCAACTTCGACACCACCGGCGACCCCGACCATGTGGGCATACACTGGGTGCTGCACTACACAACCATCCACGGGTGCGACAGCACGATGGACTTCCGGCTCACCGTCTGGCGCAACCGCGACACCGCCTTCAGCGCCACCACCTGCCGCAACACCCTGCCCTACATGTTCAACGGCACCCCCCTCAGCCCATCGACCGACGAGACGACATACACCTTCCACCTGCCTACGGCCCACGGGGCCGACAGCACCATCACGTTCACGCTCTTTGTCGTCGACAATCCGGAGGCCAGCTACGCCGACACCATCGTGGAGAACCAGCTGCCGCACACCTTCCGCGGCGTCATGTTCAACGGGCCTGTCGACACGACGTTCATCTTCCCGTCGGCCGCCTGCGACACCATTGCCCACTACACCCTCACCGTATGGCCCAACCTCGACACCGCCATCAGCCGCAACATCTGCCGCAACCAGCTGCCTTATCAGCTCGACAGCGCCCTCTTCGACTCCATCCCGGGCCTTCCCTACACCGCCAGCTATGCCGACACCATTGTCATTGTGATGTCAGACTGCCACGGTGCCGACAGCACGGTGACCTACATCGTCAACGTGGGCGGCATCTACGAGCTGGCCGACACCATCGTCATCTGCCCCAACAAGCCCTACATATACCACGGCGTTGACTATGGCGGACCGACTGTGGTCGACGTGATGCTGAGCACCGCAGCCGACTGCGACAGCCTGGTGCACGTCACACTCGTGCCGCGCGACTCCAACTACCGTCCGGAGACCTTCTACCGCTTCGACAATCAACCCTGGGAGCGCCCCGACAGCGTATTGCTCGGCTGCTCGACGACCACACTCAACCTCATGGACACCACACCGGAAACCATCTCGAGGCTTTGGTTCCTCGCCACAGCCGACACCGCCGTCTACTCCTCCGACTCCGTGTTCTCGTTCGAATTCGTCAACTCGGACAACCCATCCACAGCCACAGCCGGCATCGTTATAGAAAACAACAACGGATGCATCGACACCCTGGCATGGCCCGTACTCGTCTTCCGCTCGCCGCGAGCCGAATTCATCTGGGACCCGGAGGTACCCGTCATGTCGCATCCCGAGACGCAATTCTACAACCGCTCGACCCTCGACAGCGCCGCCTGGAGCCCCGACAGCACCTATCCGCTCACCTACCTCTGGCAGATAGGCTCGCCGACGGGCGACGGCGACACATCATCGGCCATCAACCCGCACTACAGCTGGGGCGAGGGCAACGACGCTATCACCGGCGACGCCGAGGTGACGCTGACCGCCTACTGGCTCCACACGCTCGACACCATCGACTTCGGGCCTTTCGACAGCATCGCCGCCGCCTCGTTCTCGCTCGGCTCAATCATGCTCACCTGCCCCGACAGCATCACCCACACTGTCACCATCACCAACGACTACCTGCAGTTCCCCAACCTCGTCAGCCCCAACGGCGACGGAGTCAACGACACATGGCGGATAGTGAACCTCGTCGAATACGGCGAATACCCGACCAACGAACTGTGGATATACAACCAGTGGGGAGCCCTCGTCTACCACGCCAAGAACATCCGCACCGAAGACGA
>JAFVWV010000144.1 GCA_017501495.1 Bacteroidales bacterium
CCAACTCCGGCAACGTCTTCGGCGGCGGCGAAGAGAGCAGGGTCGACAGCAACACCGATGTCATCATCTCAGGCAAAACTGAAATCTTCGGCAACGTCTACGGCGGCGGCAACGAAGGCGACGTGGCAGGCAACTCAAAAGTGACATTGGAATAGCATTTTAGATCCCTGTGCCCCCCTTTTCAAACTTTTTTTGAGCCAATTCAAAAATATTTTGTATCTTTGCCGTCTCATAGCATACCGCCAACGCATTGCTTGGCGGCGTGCCATATACTGACAATCAGGAAAATAGACAAAAATAAATAAATAGTATAACACAATGAAAATTTATCAGACACAGGACATTCGCAACATCGCCCTCGTAGGCGGTGCCAAGAGCGGCAAGACCAGCATGGCCGAGGCCATGGCCTTCTGCGGAGGCCTCATCAACCGCCGTGGCAGCGTGGACGCCAAGAACACCATCAGCGACTATCGCGACATCGAGCACGACCGCGGCTACTCCGTGGAGAACACCCTCATGTACACCGAGTTCGGCGGCAAGAAGGTGAACATCATCGATGTGCCTGGCTTTGCCGACTACCAGGGCGAGCTCGTCAGCGCGCTGAACGTGGTCGAGGCCGCCGTCGTCGTGGTCAACGCCCAGAGCGGCGTCGAGGTCGGCACCGAGATCGCCAACCGCTACGCTGCCAAGCTCGACACCCCGATGATCTTCGTCGTCAACCACCTCGACGCCGAGAAGGCCAACTTCGACGAGAGCGTCAACCAGCTGAAGGACTTCTTCGGTGGCAAGTGCACCGTGCTGCAGTTCCCGACCAACGCCGGTCTGGGCTTCAACCAGGTGGTCGACATCGTGGCCAACAAGATGTACACCTTCACCGACGGCAAGATGACCGAGGCTGACATCCCCGCTCAGTATGCCGACAAAGCCGAGGAGATGCGCATGGCCCTCGTCGAGGAAGCCGCCGCTGCCGACGATGCCCTCATGGAGAAATACTTCGAGAACGGCGACCTCACCCCCGAGGAACTCACCCAGGCCCTGAAGCTCGCTATCGACAAGCGCGACCTCTTCCCCATCCTCTGCACCAGCGCCAAGGAGAACTTCGGCGTCAACCGTCTGCTGGAGTTCATCTGCCAGAACGTCCCCGCTCCCTGCGAGGTGGCCGACTGCAAGAAGACCAAGGGCGGCAAGGAGCTGAAGAGCAACAGCGCCAACCCCACCGTGGCTTTCTGCTTCAAGAGCGCCAAGGACAAGAACCTCGGTGAGATCAGCTATCTCCGTATCTTCGACGGCGAGCTGGCCGAGGCTCAGGATGTTGTCAACGCCTGCAACCAGAGCAAGGAGCGCGTCAGCCAGGTGCTCGTGTGCAGCGGCAGCAACCGCCAGCGCGTCGAGAAGGCTTGCGCCGGCGACATCGTCTGCACCATCAAGCTGAAAGACGTCAAGATCAACCATACCCTCACCACCCCGAAGAACACCGACGACATCGTCGAGGAGATCCAGTTCCCGACTCCTATCTACACCGTCGCCGTCAAGGCTGCCAACAGCAACGACGACGAGAAGGTCGGCGCCGCGCTGAAGGACCTCGTCACCTACGACCGCTCCCTCACCCTCGAGAACAGCCGCGAGCTGCGCCAGGTCATCCTCGGCTGCCAGGGCGAGCTGCATCTCAACACCGTGAAATGGTACTTCGAGAACCAGTACAAGCTGGCCGTCAACTTCACCGCTCCCAACATCCCCTACCGCGAGACCATCACCAAGAGCGCAGAGGCCATGTACCGCCACAAGAAACAGTCGGGTGGTAGCGGCCAGTTCGGCGAGGTGCACATGCTCATCGAGCCCTACTACGACGGCATGCCCAACCAGACCAAGTACCCCATCCGCGACACCCAGGAGTATCCGCTGGAGTGGGGCGGCAAGCTGGTCTTCAACAACTGCATCGTGGGCGGCTCGATCGACGCCCGCTTCATGCCCGCCATCCTCAAGGGTATCATGGAGAAGATGGAGCAGGGTCCTCTGACCGGTTCCTACGCCCGCGACATCGTCGTCAATATCTACGACGGTAAGATGCACCCCGTGGACTCCAACGAAACGGCCTTCAAGATTGCCGGCCGTACCGCCTTCCGCGAGGCCTTCAAGCAGGCTGCCCCGAAGATCAAGGAGCCTATCTACGACATCGCTGTCACCGTGCCCACCGAGGCCCAGGGTGGCGTCATGACCGACCTGCAGGGTCGCCGCGCCATCGTCATGGGCATGGACGCCGAAGGCAAGTACACCACGCTGAAAGCCAAGGCCCCCTTGGCCGAGATGAACCGCTACTGCACCGCCCTGAGTTCCCTCACCAGCGGCCGCGGTACCTTCACCATGACCTTCAGCAGCTACGAGCTCGTCCCCGCCGACGTCCAGCAGGCCCTCCTCAAAGCCTACGAGGAAGCCGCCAACGAGGAAGAGTAAAACTCTACTCCGTGAAGCGGAAACAGCAACAAAAACCGCTAGGGATGCTCCCCAAATGGGGCATCCCTTTTCTTATTGCTCAGCCTGTCGGGCATCTCCTTCCCTCCTATCGTTTTCGGCTATCTGGTTTTTATCTCCCTTTTATCCGGTGCGCTTCGTACCGCGGGCGAGCATTTATGTCCGCCATCTCCCTCCCTTCTATGAGGGTTCTTCGTGCCTTCTTTATGCCCTCTTTGAAAACAATACAAACCTTTGAAACACAACAAAATGTAGAACCTAAGCCAGAATCGCATAAATGTCTGATCCCTAATACCATCACAATAAGACCTCTCGGTGATCCTTCGACGGTCCTTCGTCAGTCGCCTTACGAGCACATTCTTCCGACACCGTTAGCCAATCTCTTATAAAATTCATTAAACAGGTTGAGGCCTTTACATAGTTTTTGTATATAAAAACAAGAGGAAACATGTTTTGCAACAGTTTCCTCTTGTTATAGGCAGAGCATCATTTCTTTTTGATTTTAATGGTTTCAACGACAGTTGTTTTCGGATGCTTGTTAGCGTAATCAATAGAAACAAACTGCCCATTTCCTGCATTTCTGCCTCTTTTAATTGTAATTGTTTTTGCCATATTACATGTTTGGGGGTTACTAACTATGTGGTCGCCTGACCGGACCGCTTCGGCCGCTCGATTCTTACGGGATGAGCTGCCCGCCTCTCCTTAGAGGTTGCTCGGTACAGGCACTAAATCCCAATAGACATCAAACTCGTCTGTTCTGTTGTTGCATGATGAGCATAATGGAGTAATGTACCAAGACTTGTCTGTGCTGTTTGCTTTCTGCACATGTGCACCAACTAAATCAGTCTTGCTGCATCCCACTGCACCGCATGTAAATTTGCGTTGCCCAGTCTGCTTTTCCCAGTACTCCAACCACGAGTTGTAACCTCTTGGTGCAGGGAACCTGCTCGAACCATTAACATTTTTAACTCTCATAATTACTGGTGTTAGATATTATTAATAGTATACTTTAAACTCCTATTCCCTGATAGTTCAGCTCTACCCCGATTGCTTTATACAGGCGATAGAGTGTCCTGTTGCCTTTTTTTCTATGCATGTTATATGCCAAAGGCTTTTTTTCTGCCAAGAACCATGACATGTCATGACATGATGTCAGTTTTATATTTTAAATTTGCAATTAAATTGCAAATTTTACAAATAAAATTATTTTCTTTGTAATTATATTTTGTATTTTTAAAAAAATATTGTATTTTTGCAAAATAAAATTTAACAATAATAAAACCATACAACATGATACAAGAGCTTAAGATAAAGAACTTTATGTCATTTCGAGATGAAGTGACATTGAGTTTTGAAGCGACAAAAGACACCACTTTCGAGGGTTATCATGTCGTCGAAGTGGCACCTGGAGTTCGGTTGCTTCGCTTTGCCATGGTTTATGGTGCCAACGCTTCAGGTAAGTCCAATCTGCTTTATGCACTCGATTTCCTCCAGGATTTCATTTTCGCAAAGCCTGGTGATCTGGAGGAGAGCACAGGTGCCATCCCCTTCAAACTCGATGCGGTCACTCCCAAGGAACCTTCTGAGTTCAGCCTAAAGTTCTATGTTGGCAATACCAAGTATTGGTATGAACTAAAACTCGACCAGCAGCGAGTCTACCTTGAGCGGTTGTATTATTACACCTCTAACCAACCCACCAAACTCTTTGAGCGTACATGGGCTAATGGGGAGTCTGTGCTGACATTTAATCCGTCCGTAATCAAGATTAGCAACGCCGCCAAGGAAGAACTGTCACTCAAGTGCCTCCCCAATATGTCGTTCTTTGCTGCCCGTAAGCAGGTCAATGTCGCCATGAAAGAGATTGATGCGGCACGGGAATGGTTCAGCACGGGAATAATGCCTATTATTGAGCCGCAGACAGAGATGTTCGACTATGCAAGCAAAAAGATGGTGGAAGACTCCGACCTGAAACAATATCTTCTCAACTTCATCCATCAGGCCGACTTTAATATCTCGGATGTGAAAACAGATATTGTCAAGCGGACATTGCCACAAAATTTCATCAACATGATGCTGTCTGACGACAACACCCCGTCCGACATAAAGGAGAAGCTAAAAAAAGACAAGAGCATTGAAAGCATAAGAACACAATTCGTACATACAGTCATCAATGAGCGGGGAGAAGAGCAATATACCTTAACAGCAGGCAGTCAATCTGAAGGCACAAAGCGCACCATCGGGATTGAGTCTGCCGTGTTCCTTGCTTTGCAGGAACAGTCATTTCTTTTTGTCGATGAAATCGAGGCATCGCTGCACCCCGAACTGGTTGAGTTTATCATCCAGCAGTTCCTCTCGCAGAAGAGCCGCGCCCAGTTGCTCGTCACCACCCACTACGATCCCTTGCTCAATACCGTTGGGGACGACCTGATACGCAAAGATTCTGTCTGGTTCACCGAGAAAGACGACTCTGGCAATACCGACCTCTATTCCTTGGTGGAATACAAAGGACTGAACCGCATCCGCTCCTTGCAGAAAGCCTACCGCAATGGGGTCTTTGGCGCATTACCTAACATAAAATAAGAATACCATGGCCAGGAAGACATCTCTCAAACAAAGGCGAAGCCCAATCCCCACCATCATCGGTGCCGGCATCACAGAGCAATGGTATTTCACCCACCTCAAGGCTCTGCGAGGCTATCGTGTCAAGATACGCCCCCGTTTCTTCGGTACCGAGACCGCCGCAGGGTTGGACAAGAAAATCGAGGAAGTGCTTCGCGACGAAGGCATTGCCGTTTGTGTCTTCGACGCCGATGTGTCCACATGGAATGACACGGAGCGCAAGAAACTAGCCGCTCTGCAGAAGAAGTACAAAGGGAACCCCTCCGTATTGTTATGCGACTCTATGCCCTCCATCGAGTACTGGTTCCTGTTGCACTATAAGCACACCACCCGCCACTTTGGCACCTCCAAATCCGTCATCAAAGAGCTGAAGAAATATATTCCTCAGTACGATAAAACCGAGCAATTCCTCAGCAACCCCAAATGGGTGGTAGATATGTCTGGCGAAGGGCGACAGGAATTGGCTTGCGATTATGCTGCCCATACCGACACAACACAAGTGTCGTACACCCAAGTACAAAAAGCCATAAGAAAAATGGAATTTCCAATGCAACATTGAGCGCACCTCAAAAAAGAGAAGGTTTTTTCATATCAAGAATGACATATGAGTAAAAATAAATTATCGATTCTGCTTATTAAAAAAAACACTCCTGCTAATGCAATTGTTAAGCAACAAGATGGAATCCAAAGAGAACTCATTGCTGGATATCAATTTTTCTACAAGAATTCATATACATCTTCTCCCAAATGGGTGGAATCATTCTTTTTGAATCAACTCTCTTGTTCAAATCACTTGAAAACAACTAGCTCCGCTGGCGTTTTGATTGTTGAACGCAACTACGGGGATGAACATCGTTTTTTTGCTGTGTGTTTTGGCTATGGTCGTAACTTGATTACGCCAACTTGTATTGAAGAACGGTTTGGTTTGATTGTTGCTCTCAATTCCGTGAACCCCAAAGAGCTGCGTAGTTTAGACATAAGTAGGCTTGATTCTAGTTCCTTAAAAAACCGTATTCAATCAGCAAAATTAGCAGGCGTTGCCGATTTTGAATTTGATGTTGAAAAAAGTCTTTTGCGTCAGGCAACAGGTCTTTCCAATGATGAGGAGATGGGTAAAAATGTTTCCGGTTCGGATTCATTTACCATTTCTGTTGATACGGACATACAATCCATAGCAGAGGTACTTGACCATTGCTACACAAAATACAAATCAGAAGATTATAAGGATGCATTCTCGTGGATTGACCATATTTTGCCATTGAAGAAAGGTGAACTTATTACAACACTTGATGAACTACTTATAGAAAAAATCCTTGACAATAGAGAGCATGACATTTGGCTTGCTGTTCCAGAAATCATTGATTGGGATGATATAAGTGTTTTAAAGTACGAGAAGAATGGAATAGAACACGAGGATATCCTTATGAATACTTTCCGAGAGGAAGTAATCCCTAACAATATAACGATACGTTTTCTAAAGAACAATTATATCCATGCTTATAATGCCAATGGCGAACAACGAAATAAGTGGTCTTACTATAAATGTATATATTCTGAAATAGAGTATGATAATAAGCTCTATGTTCTCAATGCAGGAAGTTGGTATCAAATTGAAAATGATTACAAGGAACAAATCGAGAATACATATTATAATGCTCCGCTAAGCGATATTGAAGTAATCGATTATAATCACTCTGATGAAAGCGAATACAATAGTGCACTAGCAGCAACAAGTTCCACATACCATTGCATGGATAGGAACTTGATTCAAACCGGCATGGCCGGAAACAGAATTGAGTTTTGCGATGTTTATGAGCGTTCAGGCAAGTTAATCCACGTAAAGAAATATGGAGGCTCTCAAATAATCGGCCATCTATTTAACCAAGGTTTAGTCTCTGCAAGAATGCTGTTTGACAAAGATTTTCGTGCCGAGGTTAACAATCGACTGCCAGAGGATTGGCATATTCAAATGAATGAGTTTAATCCAGAGGAATACGAGGTAATCTATGGGATAATTAGTAAAAGACGCGACGAGAGACCTCATATTCCGTTTTTTAGCATGGTGGTCTTTCACGATATTTATCATACTCTTGAGGGTTTTGGATACCATGTTAGCCTAAAGGCAATATATAATTCAAGGCCATAAATGCAATACGATAGAGACTATGGAGAGAAAATAGATGATCATATTTTTTGCTAAAGGTTTCAATGACCCATAATGGAAATAGATAAGAGAAAAGGAGATGAGCCTTAACTCATCTCCCCGTAATGTCAACCCTTAGGTGGATATGGATCATTACCATAAGAATCTCGTTCTCGGATTTGTCCTTTTTGACCGTGAATAAATAGTTCGGAACCTTGGTTCTTTGCTATTTGGCGCGCAATGTCAATAGCTTCACGTTGAGTCTTTGTGATGACTGTATTACGTTGATTCCCTTCTCCTTTTACGGCCCATCCATCCTTGTTAGGGACAACATGTTGGTTTTTGCCCATTTTCTTTATACCTCCTTTCTATACTATGATTTGGCCCGAGCCATAACGTATGTTTATCTTTCCTCAAATTCCATGCCAAAATCAGTTTGCATGAATAGCAATTAAGTACTTAATGGTATTGTGAATCAAAACAAACAAAATTTGATTGCATCCATAATTCACTATTTTTTTTGGTTAGAAAAATCTCTTTTCACCGTGTTTCAATTTTGGAAGGCCCCGAAAACACTCTTTTCACCCGTTTTTATTTTCATTTGGCCCTTGCGACACTCTTTCCACCGTGTTTTAATTTTGAAACAGCCTCGCGACACTCTTTTCACCCATTTTCAAAATCATTTGGCCTTCGCGAGAGCCTTTTTAGTCGTTTTCAAAATCATTTGGGTCTGTAAAGACTCATTTTTGCCATATTTTCTCCCATTTGTCTTTCGGGTCTTCTTTTATGACGCTTTCGTATGCGTGATAGTCTTTGGCGTCGCGTTTGTATCCTATACCGCGTATCCACGAAAGATACAAACCAATCTGTATGTCTTTACCCGTATCATCTTTTTGACTTACATACCAATCATTGCTTGTTGTTATCAAATCAATTACCTCTTGACGTGTGAGTATATAAAAGTCATATTCTGCTTTTGTCCCTTCTCCTTTGATATGCACAAACACCCACGGACCGACCACCTTTTCTTCCAAATCTTTGATGTGTCCTTCGCAGTCAGATATGAGACCTGTCCGTATGTTGGGGTTTTTACTTGGGTTCGGACAGGTCTTGACTTGTATCAAGCAAGTCTCTTTCCCATTTATGCATATAATATCGGCACCTTTAAAGTTCCGTATGGCATCATTTAGGTTGATGGCGTTCCAACCCATTTCCAGCAGTTTCAGTTTTACCGCTGTTTCCCCGATAAGTCCGATTTGTGCATAGTTCATGGCTACTCCTCCGTATTTCGGTGTTGCCACCATTTGTTACGCCAGCCGTATTTTTCTCCAAACAGGCTCATCAGTTCATAAGCCTCATAATTCTGCATAAACGATGGTGTGATTTGTGCCCTTGTGAGCATTCTTTTTAGGCGTGGGAGGTTGGATTTCTCGCCGTAAGCTTCATACAAGAACTTCACGTTTCTTTTACACAGCGACATGGGGTCGCTCCAGTCAAGGTCGTAAAGCACCGTTCCCACGCGTATCAGGCTCTTGAACTCTTTGAGGGGGATTGCCTCATTATAACTCTTCATCAAGGCTGGCTCGCCGGAATCCAACATCTTGTCGACAGGGAATATCAATTCGGGATTCTTATCCGCCCACACGATGTCACCAGTATAAATATCATCACCGAAATCGTCCTTAAAAGCAGTTCTCATACCTGCGAACAGCACTCGGTGAGCATAACCTATGTGGTGCGGCTGGCCGTGGAAAAAATCATCGCAGATACTTTCGTTGTGGTCTTCTTCCCACATCTCATTTGTGTCAAAAACATAGAAATCGTATTCCTCGGGAGAAATTTCACTGACGAGGAACTGACCGTATGGTTTGTAGCCAAAACAGTTTTCTTCAAGAACATAGCGGATGGAAACATTCCATTCAGCAACTGAACCGAAAGAGATTCTATACCAATCTCTGTTACATAGGTCATGTAGCATGGCTTCATCAAGGACACAGCTATTGGGTAAATTAACGTTACTCATATTATTTATGATGTTATAGGATTACAAAACCATCCCGCCCCGCCGCAGCATTGCGGCAGAGAGAGGAAATGAATTAAAAACAAAGAGGAAAGACTCCCGACGATTACCTGTGCAATTCGTGGGGAATGTAAAAGGCAACGAGTTATAAATAATGGTATTCATCAAGCAATCGTTTTCAATTGCAAAAATACGACAATTTCGCGATATGGCCAAATTTATTTTTCCGACCTGCCATAGAGCATCCATGAGGGAACCACGGCGAGGACATGGACGGAGGTAGTGTTTGATTAAAGTTTGAGTAAAAGGGGAGTAAAACCTAAGAGGTATGTATGGGGACTATTCCGGCAGGTAGAAAAGAATTTCTATCGGATAGTGGTCGGAGATGTAGGGGACGCCATAATCACCGTTGAGGGTGCGGAAGCGGAGGACCTTGATGTCGCGGACGAAGAAGTGGTCTATCACCGCGCCTTCGTTCTGGCCGAAGGCGTTGTAGGTGATGGCGTGGCTGGTGCTGTCGGTCAGGGTGCGGGCGTCCTGCAGGCCGGCGCGGCGGAAGAACGCGAAGGGGCTGTACTCGGAGCTGTCGCTTTCGGTGTTCATGTCGCCACCCACGATGGCGGGCAACTCACCGAGTCGGTTCGCCACTATGTCGCCAATTACCTGGGCACCGAGGATGCGGGCGTAGTCGCTCACGTGGTCGAGGTGGGTGTTGAGGTAGGCGAACTCCTTGCCACTCTGGCGGTCGCGGAAGCGGGCCACGGTGACGGTGCGGAAGCATCCGGCGCCCTCGTACTTCGACGGCACCTCGGGCGTGAGGCTGAGCCAGCGGGTGGTGTCGAAGAGCAGTTCCAGCCGGGCGGTGTCGTAGTAGATGGCCATGAACTCGCCGGCCTCCTTGCCGTCGTCGCGGCCCACGCCCACGCGGCGGTACTGCGGCAGGCAGCTGTCGAGGTACTGCAGCTGGTCCTGCAGCGCCTCCTGCAGACCCATGGCGGCGGGCTGCTCCTCGCGCACCATGCGCACCACGGCATCGCGCCGGTTGGTCCAGCGGTTCTCGCCATCTATGTCGCCCCAGCCGTTGTAGCGTATATTGAACGAGATGACCTTCAGGTCGTGGGGTTCAGAATGTTTGCAGCCGCACACAAGGAGCACGGCTGCAAACATAAGTATGCCTGATATTTTCTTCATTATCTAATCACTATCTGGTTGGAGCATATTCCCGCTGCAGTATTGGCCTGAACAGTATACACGCCCTTGGGCAGACGGCTGACGTCAATGCTGAGACTCGTGGTGCCCGCAGCGGCTACAGAATAAACCTCACGACCGTCGACATCGAAGATAGATACATACTGCACAGCATCGGGAGCAGTCAACGTAATGCGATTGGTGGCGGGGTTGGGATAGACCGACAGGTGTGTTTCTGAGACGACGTCTATGCCATCGTTATCGCCGGGCGACTGAATGTCTTCGGCCAGAATAAAGTGCATCGTGTCGTAGATGAGCAGGTCTGGGAATTCGGGGCAGAGGCTGGAAGCAAAGTAGAGGTCGAGGGTCTTGGGGGTAGAAAGGTTGGCGTTGGCAAGCGGCTGGATGGTGAAGTAGGTCGGGGCATTGGTGACGGTGATGGACTCGGCGTTGTTGATGACGGTGCCGTCTTCGGCAAGGAAGAAGTAGTCGATGCCGCTGATGGCCTCGCCGCCGAAGCGCACCTTGACGGTGGCCTGGTCGAACTGAGTAGCGGACATAGAGAGAGGTACAGTGAGCGGCGTCGAGTGGCGGACAGTGTCAGTAGTCGACCGGCTGAGTCCGATTTGCACTTCGGGCGATGTCAGACTGTGGCCTTCAAGGAATACGCCGCTGTCGAACGAATTGTCAGAAACATTGCACACTGTGATATGCATGTGGTACTGCTGGCAGGGCACGATGGAGCCCGAAGCGGTAAGCTTTGTGGTCAGACCGTCGTATTGCACACCGTCGATCGGTGTTGACGCCCCCCATGTGTACTCGTTGTCGTTGAAGTAGGTGGTGTAGCTATTGTAGCACCCTGTACATGGAAAATTGTACATATAGTTGGACCCAGTACCGCCATTATTGACAGTATTGATAGCCACTGGTATTCCCTCGGGGTGTGTCGAGTCTACCGTACCCGGTATCATGGCTATGTTGCGCGTCACCACCTCGCCGGTGGCAGGGTCGGGACCGGTGAGCAGGAACATGAACACGTCATTATAGGTACTGTATACGTATTCATTGTACTCTTCGGAACCGAAGCAGTAGGTGAACGCCACAGAGTTGGAGAGGCACACAAAGTCGAAATCTATAGTGGCGCAAGCACTGGTCCCAATATTGTAGCCGCGACTGGAAATCTCAGGGTCTTGGTACATGTTCATGACACCCAAGCTCATACCGCCGTCGTTGTTCGGACCTTCGGCCACGCTGACGTTGCCGGTGGTGAGCACAATGCCGTTGTCCATCGCCAGCGTCCCATAGCCGTTGGCCTGGAAGGTTCCCACCTGCGGCCACTGTGCACGGATGTTGCCCGCAAGGCCGTTGAACTTGGCGTTGAAGACATAGACGCCGCTGCCCACGAACTCGTTGTTGATAAAGGTGCCGATGTTCTGTCCAGTGGCCACAGTGGTGGTCACATTCTGCGCCGCCGCACCGAGCGCCAGCGCCATAACTGCCACAATCGATAATGCTTTTTTCATAATAATGTCTATTTTATTGGATTTATTGTTCTGTGAATACGTATCTCACTATGTTCGAGCCCATGCGGAGCGCCTTCTGGCGTGTGGCCTGGCTGTCGTTGTGCACGTCGGGGTCTTCCCAGCCGTCGCCGAGGTCGCACTCCCATGTGAAGAAGCACACCAGCCGTCCTTCGTAGATGAGTCCGAAGCCCTTGGGCGGCTTGTTGTCGTGTTCATGTATCTTGGGCAGACCGTTGGCAAAGTCGTATTTCTGGTGATAGATGGGGTGGCTGAACGGCAGCTCCACCCACTCCAGTTCGGGAAACACCTTCTTCATCTGCGGCTCCACGAACTCGCGCAACCCATAGTTGTCGTCTATATGCAGGAAACCGCCGCCAATCAGATACTGGCGCAGGTTCTGCGCATCGTGGTCGCTGAACACCACGTTGCCGTGGCCGGTCATGTGCAGCATCGGATAGTTGAATATCTCGGCGCTGCCCACATCGACGGTGGCGTACTGCGGGTTGAGCCCCATCTGCTGGTCCTGGTTGCAGAAGGCTATGAGGTTGGTGAGCGACGTCGGATTGGCATACCAGTCGCCCCCGCCGCCATAGCGCAGCAACGCCAGTTGCGGCTGTGCCACGAGCGGAATGCCGAAAGCGGATAGCAATAATATGAGCAGGTATTTCTTCATTGTCTACAATCGTTTATCAGGCTGAAAGCGCAGGCTGCATATACGGCGGCTGTCTCGGTGCGCAGCCGGCTTGGCCCGAGGCTTACAGGCTGGAATCCGGTTTCGAGGGCGAGGGCAATCTCGTCCTCCGAAAAGTCGCCTTCGGGACCTATGAGCACCACGGCATCGCGTCCGGCCACAAGCGCATCGGCAATCGGAATGCGCGGCTTGTCGGCCTCGCAGTGGGCTATCAGTTTCTGTGCCGAAGGGGGGAAACCGGGTGCAGAAAGCCATTCGCGCAGCGGCACCGCGGGGTTTATCGCCGGCAACCAGAGGTGCAGGCTCTGCTTCATCGCGCTCAGCGCCACGCGCTCCAGGCGGTCGGTCTTCAGGAAGCTGCGTTCCGAGTGGTCGCACTGCAAAAGGGTAATCTCCCCCACCCCGACCTCTACGGCCTTCTCCACCAGCCATTCCATGCGCGCCGGGTTCTTCGTCGGAGCCACCGCCAAGTGGAGCGTAGAAAGATTGGTGATTGCGTTAGTGGCTGACGCGTCAGCACTCACGCATTCACACATTGACGCATTCACACATTCCAAACTCTCCACCACGCACCCTCTTTCGTCGGCCTCGACCACCGTGCAGCGGTACAGTCCGCCGCGCCCGTCGGTGACGTCGACCGCGTCGCCCGCACGCTTGCGCAGCACGCGCACCGCATGGCGGCTCTCTTCGGCGTCAAGTGTGGCCAACGACCCGGAGGCTATGTCTTTACAGTAGAAGAGTTGCATCAGTCTGTTGTGTATTTCAGTTCTTTCTTCGTTTTGAATGGCTTCGCCGAAAGGCGCACCCCCAGTTTCACCTCGCGTCCGCCGGGCCGCACCGTCCGCAGCCCCTTGATGCTCACCCGCTCCAGGTGGCCGTATTCGCGGTCCAGGCAGCGCTCGTTGCCCTGAGGCTTGAACACATCCAGTCCTCCCACAGTCCACGGCGCCACCACCGTCAGCCGCTCCACCGTCAGGTTCGGCCAGCACTTCTCCCTCAGCTCCTCGCGCGGATTCGTCGCCGTGTCCTCCAGATTCACGCAGACCAGCGCATGCTGACGCCTCGTCAGCTCGAAGGTGCAGTCCCTTATCACCGCGTCGAAGGGCGGATAGGCGTTGTAGCTCGCACGCACCGCCACCGGGGTGTAGTCTATCATGCGGCACGAGTCGAGTACCACCGTGCCGTAGAACGATGTGACCGTCGTCTGCCGTCCCCTCAGCTCGCAGCGCTTCAGGTACGCGTCGCGACCGTAGCAGTGTATGTCGAAGCGGTCTATGCTGCAGTCCTCCAGCCGCGTGTCGTTCAGGTTGTTGGTGCCGAACACACCCCAGTTGCCGCTCGCCTCCGTGCGGTCGAATCGGGTGGCGTAGAGGTTGTTCAGCGAGAAGGCGTAGCCGTAGTCGCGCCAGCGGCCATATCCGCTGTACGTGCCCCGCACTGTATCGTCCGCAAAGTGGACGCAGGCACTGTTCCCGATGCTGAACACCCCGTCGGCAATCATCCTGCTCTTCGGCGTGGTCACGTATACATGGTCTATCAGCACATTCAGCTGTCCGCTGACGCTGAGGCAGTATGTTTTATAGGTGCTCTCCTTGGTGCGGTGCATTGTCAGGTTGCGAAACACCTTCTGCGTCGTGTCTACATCGTATACCGTCGCCCTCAGCCTCGTCGCCTCCGTGTCCCATCGCGCCACCGGACTGTTCTGTCCGCGTCCATCGACCACGACGATTATATCCTTGCGGTAGGCCTTGTAGCCGTAGCCCTGGCGCTCCGTCCACGGCGTCTCGTCGGTCAACACCAGCAGGTGGCAGCCTTCGGCCAACTCCGGCACCGAGCCGAAGTCCAGCCCGTCGACCATCGCCTTGTCCATCCGCACCTCGCGTCCCTGGTTCGTCATGCTGAAGAGGGCACCGTGACGGTAGCGGTTGGTCACCGTGAGCACCAGCCCGCCGAAGTCGGTCTGCGGCGCCAGGGGCAGCGCCCGCCATGCCGGCGGCAGTTCGATGTCTATGCTGTCGATGCCGGCGTAGCTCACCGTCAAGCCCCGGTCCCGCGCCTCGCTGTGCGCATTGTAGAGGGCATAGTAGCGTCCGATGCCCGTCGTGGCCTCGCGCAGACCATAGTCCAGCGGCGACACCGCCGCCTGCCCGTTGGCCGCCGTCCACTGACCACCGGCCATCAGCGCCATCATAAAGAAGACCCGTTGTATATATCGTTTCATAGTCATCGTCGAAACCTTAAACCTTAAACCTTAACCCATAGCCTCACACAATCATCCCCGTCGCCACCACCAGATGTGCATCCCTGTCGTAAATTGTCGCATACTGGCCTGCGGCGATCCCCTGTATCGGCTCCTCGCTGCTGATGCGCATCAGGCCGGCGTCGGTCGGGTGCAGACGTCCGGGGTGGAACTCCGGCGTGTGCCTTATCTTGAACCGCACCTCCGTGTCCGGTCGCTCGCCCCATATCGGGGCGCTCAGGTAGCGGAATCCCATAAGCGGAATCTCCCTTCCGTGAGCCGCCGCTGGGTCGTAGCCCTGGCTGACGTAGAGCACGTTCTCCTCTATGTCCTTGCGCACCACAAACCACGGTCCGCCGCTCAGGTAGAGGCCTTTGCGCTGCCCTATGGTGTGGAACCAGTAGCCTCGGTGCTTCCCAAGCACCCGGCCTGTCTCCAGCTCCACTATCTTTCCCTCCCGTTCGCCCAGGTAGCGCCGCAGGAAGTCGTTGTAGTTAATCTTGCCCAGAAAGCAAATGCCCTGCGAGTCCTTCCGGTCCGCACTCGGCAGGTGCGCCTCCGCCGCTATAGCCCGCACCTCGCTCTTCATCAGGTGCCCTATCGGGAACATCAGCCGCTCAATCTGGCTGTATTCCAGCTGCGACAGAAAATCCGTCTGGTCCTTCACCGGGTCCTTCGCCGTGGCCAGGAAAACAGAGCGATTGCTGATTGCTGGATTGCTTGATTGCTTTTTAGTGGGTAGTGGGTATTTGGTAGTGGGTAGCACGTCGGTCATTGTTTCATTGCTTGATTGCTGGATTGTGTCAGTGGCCGACGCGTCAGCCGACTTTCCACTGTCCACTTTC
>JAFVWV010000145.1 GCA_017501495.1 Bacteroidales bacterium
GGCTCACGTCGAACACGCCCACGTTGTTGCGGACGTTGTTGTGCTCCTCGATGAGGGTGGTGTACTGGATGGGCATGTTGTAGCCTGCAAATTCGGCCATCTTGGCGCCGAGTTTGATGTGAAGGTCGGTGTACGGTGTTGTTTTCATCTATGTGTGTTTTATGTTTATTATTTTGTTTTTGTCTGTTATAACGATGATGCCGCCGCTTTATTGTGTGGATGGCGAAAATGTTTTTATTTCGAGTGGCGATGCATTGTTGTCGTCATTTCATCAGCTTGAGGCGCAGGCTGTTGAGCACCACGCTGACGCTGCTGAAGGCCATGAGGGCCGCAGCCCACATCGGTGTGATGTGCACTGAGGGCAGCAGGCCGGCGGCCAGCGGGATGCACACGGCGTTGTAGATGAAAGCCCAGAAGAGGTTTTCGCGCACGGTGCGCACGATCTGCCTTGAGATGTGTATGGCGTCGGCTATGGCGCGCAGGTCGTCGGACATGAGTGTCACCTGAGCCACCTCCATGGCCACGTCGGTGCCGCGGCCGATGGCTATGCTCACGTCGGCCGAAGCCAGAGCCTGCGAGTCGTTGATGCCGTCGCCCACCATGGCCACGGTGTGTCCGTCGGCCTGCAGGCTGCGCACGAGGTCTTCTTTGTCTTGCGGCAGCACGTGGCTGCGCCAATGGCCGATGCCTGCCTTGGCGGCCCAGTGTGCGGCGGCCTCGTCGCGGTCGCCGGTGGTCATCCACACCTCGATGCCCATGTCTTTCAGCCTGTTCATGGCTTCGGCGGCATGGGGCTTGAGGCTCTCGCGTTCGTTGAGGGCGAGGTGGTCAGTGGCGGCGATGTCGGTGTTGGGCAGGGTGAGGGTGCCGGTCTTGTCTGTCACGAGGGCCGTCAGCTTGTGCATCAGTTCCAGAGCCGTGGCGTCTTTGACCAGAATGCCTTGCTGTGC
Source organism: Bacteroidales bacterium (assembly GCA_017501495.1). Taxonomy (GTDB): domain Bacteria; phylum Bacteroidota; class Bacteroidia; order Bacteroidales; family P3; genus Colimorpha. The sequence goes on from JAFVWV010000145.1 coordinate 951, forward strand.
TGCGCGGCCGATACCGACCATGAGGGCTGTGGGGGTGGCCAAGCCCATGGCGCAGGGGCATGCTATGACGAGGACCGAGGTGGCGCTGATGAGGGCATGCTGCAGGTCGCCGTCGGCGAGCATCCAGGCGGCGAAGGTGATTATCGCTATGGCGAGCACTGCCGGCACGAAGACGAGGGCCACGCGGTCGACGGTGCGCTGCACCGGGGCCTTGCTGGCCTGGGCCTGCTGCACCATGCTGATGATGCCAGCCAGCACGGTGTCGGACCCCACCTGTTCGGCGCGCATCCTGAGGGCGCCCTGGCGCACAATGGTGCCTGCCAGTACGCGGTCGCCCTTGTGTTTGGGCACCGCCACCGGCTCGCCGCTGATCATGCTCTCGTCTATGGCGGCATCGCCCGAGCGCACCACGCCGTCGACCGGCACGGCTTCGCCCTGGCGCACCTCGAGCATGTCGCGCTGCTGCAGGGTGGCTATGGGCACATCGCTCACCGTGCCCTCGGCGGCATCGACCAGATGGGCTGTCTTGGGCTGCAGCCCCATCAGGGCGCGGATCGACGAGGCTGTGCTGTTTTTGGCCCGCTCTTCGAGCAGGCGTCCGGTGAGCACGAAGCTTGTAATCATGGTGGCGGAGTCGAACCAAGTGTGTCCGCCCACGAAAAGTGTGAGGTAGACGCTGTAGACGAAGGCGATGGCTGTGGAGAGGGCCACGAGGGTGTCCATATTGGCCGAGCGGTGCATGAGCTGGCGCCAGGCAGTGACGTAGAACTGGCGGCCGCAAACGGCGAGGCTTGCGGCGGCCAGGGTCATGCAGATGATGTTGGCTGCCAGGCCGTGGCCGAGGGGCGTGAGGCCCATGCCGAAGAGCATCACCGCGGCGGCGAACGCCCATGAGAGCCACATGCGGCGTCTGAGGTCGAGGTAGGCGCGGCGGTGTATGTCGTCGACGTCGGTGCCGGTGTCGACGACGAGGTCGTAGCCTGCGGCGGCCACCGCGCGGCGCATGGCGTCGGGGTTGGTGAGGGTGGGGTCGTAGTCGACCATGGCGGTGCGGCCGGGCAGCGACACCGACACCTCATGTACCCCCTCGATGCGGCGCAGGCAGCGGTCGACATTGGCCGAGCAGGCGGCGCACATCATGCCCACGACGGGGAAGGTGCGGCGTTCGGTCATAGCGAGGCCTCGTAGCCGCAGTCTTCTATCCGGTCCAAGATGTCGGTCGGGGTGACGGCTGCCGGGTCGTAGTCGACCTCGACGGTGCATTTTGCGTGGTCGGCCTTGGCGGCTGCCACGCCGTCGGTGTTTTTCAGTGCCTGTTCGACGCGAGCCTCACAGTGCTCGCATTTCATGCCTTTGACGGTGAAGGTGGTGTGTTCCATGATAGTTGTGGTGTTAGGTTTATGAGTTTGTCTGCCCACAGGCCTTGCCTGGTGGCAGGGGTGATTCAGAGCGAGTTGTAGTTTGCCGAGAAAGTGTCGCCGCCGCGGATGTCGCCCGAAGTGAGGCCTTGCTTGAGCCAGCGCATGCGCTGGGCCGAGGTGCCGTGGGTGAAGCTTTCGGGTGTGGAGTAGCCGCGGGCCTTCTTCTGCAGGTAGTCGTCGCCGATTTTTTGTGCGGCGTTGATGGCCTCTTCGAGGTCGCCGTCTTCGATAGAGCCGAACATCTTCTGCTCGTGGTGGCCCCAGACGCCGGCGTAGTAGTCGGCCTGCAGCTCGATGCGCACGCTGGTGCGGTTCTTGTCGGTCTCGCCCTGGCGAGCCATCTGGCTGTGTGCCTGGTCGAGGGTGCCGAGCAGGTGCTGCACGTGGTGGCCCACCTCGTGGGCTATGACGTAGGCGCAGGCAAAATCGCCGCCGGCGCCTATGGAGCGGCTCATCTCGTTGAAGAAGTCGAGGTCGAGGTAGACCTGCTCGTCGGCCGAGCAGTAGAAGGGTCCTGCCGACGACGTGGCGCCGCCGCAGGCGCTCTGCACCGAGCCGTGGAAGAGGATGAGCTTCGGCGCGCGGTAGGTGAGACCGAGCTTCTTGAACTGGGCCGTCCACACGTCTTCAGTCGAAGCGAGGATCTGCAGGGCGAAGGTCTTGAACTCTTCTTCCTGCGCCGTGGGGGTGTAGGCCTCGGTCGGCTGACTCTGGCTGCCGAGCTGCTGTATGGCCTGCTGCGGGTCGCCGCCGAGGAACATCACGATGAGGGCCACGATGATGGCGCCTGCTCCGCCGAAGCCTGCTATCTTGGCTCCGCTGCCCGAGCGGCGGTCTTCGAAGTTGGTGCTTTGTCTGCGTCCGTTGAGTTTCATTGTCTTATGTGTTTTTGTTTGTTTTTCGCGACTGCAAAAGTACGAAATAATTACGAAATACAGTCCAACCGGGCGAAAAAAATAGCAACCATGACCGGATTTGGCAGCCTACCCATTCGCCCGTTGTACAGTACTTGTACAGTACTTGTACAGTATATGTACGCTTTATAAACGTACAAGTACTGTACAAGTAGCGTACATATAGCGTACAACGAGGCTTGAGGTGCAATATGCGGGCAGTGTAAGACGTTGGTTTAGTGAGATGTGGAAAAATGGGGGTCGTTTCTTGGCGACTGATTTTCGATGCGGAGGCTTTTTTTTCGGAAAAAAGTGTATCTTTGCAGCATGAAAAGGACTACAATATTGATGGGGCTGATAGCGGCTATCGGCCTGAATGTGATATCGATGCAGTGCGCCGAAGCGCAACGGTACGTGTGGCAGGACACGACGCGGACGCTCGACGAGCGGGTGGAGTGGCTGGTGCAGGAGCTGACGCTCGACGAGAAGCTGAGCCTCATGGTGCACCAGAACCCCGCCATCGAGCGGGTGGGTCTGCCGGCCTACAGCTGGTGGAACGAGGCGCTGCACGGCGTGGGGCGCGCGGGGTTGGCACGGGTGTACCCCATGCCCATCGCCATGGCGGCGACGTTCCGCCCCGGGTGGGTGCAGAATGTCTTTGCCGACGTAGCCGCCGAGGCGCGCCACAAATACCGCGCCGCGCAAGACACTGGCGGCACCGGCGACTACACGGGCCTCACCTTCTTCACCCCGAATATCAACATCTTCCGCGACCCACGCTGGGGGCGCGGAATGGAGACCTACGGCGAGGACCCCTACCTGACGGCCCGCATGGGGCTGGCCTGCGTTGAGGGCCTGCAGCACGGCTGGGAGGAGGACTGGCAGGGACGTCCGCTGCTCACCGCCGCCTGCCTCAAGCACTTCGCTGTGCACAGCGGTCCGGAAGGTACGAGGCACGAGTTCGACAGCCGCGTCAGCGACCGCGACCTCCGCACCACCTACTTGCCGGCGTTCGAATACATCATCAAAAACAGCGACGTCCGCCAGGTGATGTGCGGCTACAACCGCCTCAACGGCGAGCCCTGCTGCACCAACCGCCGCCTGTTCGACATACTGCGCAACGAGTGGCAGTACGACGGCATCCTGGTGACCGACTGTTGGGCGCTGAACGACGCCTACGAGCTGGACACCGTCATCCCGCGCCACCGCACGCATCCGAGCGCGGCGCTGGCCTACGGCGACGCCTTCGGGCGCGAGGTGGACCTCGAATGCGGCAGCGGCCTGCCCGCATTGCGCAAGGCCGTCAGCTACGGATACGTGCCTGAGAGCGTGGTCGACAAGCATGTGCGCCGCCTGCTGAAGGTGCGCCTGGCGGTGACCGACGAACCCGTGCCCGCCGTAGAGGAGGTGTGCCGCGAGCCCGTGCCCTTCGGCATCGAACGCGCCTCCATGGTGCTCTTGAAGAACGCCAACACCCTGCCGCTGGCCCGCGGCACCAGGGTCTACCTCGAAGGCCCCAACGCCACGGACACCCTCATGCCCTTAGGCAACTACAACGGCACTCCGGACCATACAGTCTCCATCCGCGAAGGACTTCTAAACATCCGTGACGGCAAAGGCAACATGCTGCAGCTGGTCGCCACCGCCGACAGCGCCGACGTCATCGTCTATGCCGGCGGACTCAGCCCCCAGCTGGAGGGCGAGGAGCTGCAGGTGGACGAACCGGGCTTCTACCGTGGCGACCGCACCCAGATTGAGCTCCCGGCCCATCAGGTCTCCGACATCCGTCGGCTCAAGCAATCGGGCAAACCGCTGGTGTTGCTGCTCTGCACGGGCAGCGCCCTGGGCCTGGAGGAGGTGGTAGACGAGGCGGACGCCATCCTCGTGGCCTGGTACGGCGGCGAGGACATGGGCAGCGCCGTGGCCTGGCAGATGTGCTTCCCCGCAGGCTGGTCTCTCTTCGGACGCCTGCCCGTCACCTTCTACCGCAACACACGCCAGCTGCCCCCCTTCGACGACTATGCCATGCAGGGCCGCACCTACCGCTACATGGAGGCCGAGCCGCTGTTCCCCTTCGGATACGGCCTGGACTATAGCTCCTGCCGCATGGAGAAGGCCAGCTTCGACCCCGCCAGCCTCACCGTCACCGCCACCGTGCATGCCGACAGCTGCCGTATGCCCAAATGCATCACCAATCCCATCGTCCAGGTCTACCTCAAGAACCCCTCCGACCCCGACGGCCCGCACAAACAGCTGATCGGCGTTGGCGAAGGCCACCTCTTCGTCGGCGAAAGCGACGAAGTCAGCATACAGCTGGATCCCTTCTGGTTCCGTCATTACAATCCCGCCGCCGACCGCATGGAGGAACCCGCCGACGGCACGCAGATGACCCTACAGGTAGGCTTCAGCAGCGACGACAAAGACTTGACAGACATTATATTCACGTATCATAAACGGAATTGAGAAATGAAAAAGACAGTTTTTTTAGGCTTGATAGGCTTAATTGGTTTGATGGGCTCTGTGAGTGCGCAGCACGACAGCATCGCCGAGAGCGACCCGGCCATCGTGCAGCGCATCGGCGAGTGGCAGGACCTGAAGTTCGGCTTCATGATGCACTGGGGCATCTACGCCCAATGGGGCGTGGTGGAGAGCTGGAGCATTTGCAACGAAGAGTGGATAGACCGGCACGGCGCCGACTACTACGACTACAAGCGTGCCTACCAGGCGCTGAACAAGACCTTCGCCCCCAAGCATTTCGACCCCGAAGGCTGGGCGGCGGCGGCCAAGAAGGCCGGCATGAAGTATGTGGTCTTCACCACCAAGCACCACGACGGATTCGCGATGTTCGACACGAAGTATTCGCAGTATTCAAGCACGGGATTGGAGTGTCCGGCCAAGCGCGACTTCACGCGCGGTGTGGTCGATGCCTTCCGCAAGGAGAATATGTGGATAGGCCTCTACTTCAGCAAGCCCGACTGGCACTGCGACGACTACTGGGCCCACGCGTGGGCCACGGCCGACCGCAATGTGAACTACGACATCAGCAAGCATCCCGACCGCTGGCAGCGCTATGTGGACTTCACCCACAACCAGGTGCGCGAACTGACACACAACTACGGCAAGGTGGACATACTATGGCTCGACGGCGGCTGGGTGCGTCCGGCATGGAGCGTCAACGACGAGACGCGCCCGTGGCTCGGCTGTTCGGGTCAGGTGCAGGATGTCGACATGCCCAAGCTGGCAGCCATAGCACGCGAGAAAAACCCGCAGATGATCATCGTGGATCGCTCGGTGGGCGGCAAGTACGAGAACTACCGCACGCCTGAGAAGCAGGTGCCCGACACGCTGCTGCCCTATCCGTGGGAAACCTGCATGACCATGGGCGACAGCTGGAGCTACGTGCCCGGCGACAACTACAAGAGCACCCGCGAGCTGATACACATGCTGTGCGACGTGGTGGCCAAGGGAGGCAACCTGCTGCTCAATGTGGGCCCCGACGCCGACGGCAACCTGCCCGCAGAAGCCCTGCAGCGCATGGAGGAGATAGGCCGCTGGATGGACAAAAACGGCCACGCCATCTACGGTACGCGTCCGCTATACCCCTACAGCGACGGCAACCGCCGCTACACGCAGAGCAAAGACGGCAAACACCGCTACGAGATAACCCTCATAGACCAGGCCCCCTACGCCACGGTGAAGGAGATGTGAGGTTTATCTCGTCTGCTATTTTTAGGTTTCGTGGTAGGGGCATACCTTGTGTATGCCCGAAAAGCAGGGAGAGGGGGATTGTTTTTGAATAACATACTTTAATTACCGATGACTAAAGAAAAGAAATACGAGGCCTTGCTGGCGCAGGTGGAGAGCCTGTGCGAGGGCGAGAAAGACGCTATAGCCAAGATGGCCAACGTGGCGGCACTGCTGCATCAGGAGTTCGGCTTCTGGTGGACGGGGTTCTACCGTGTGGTTGACGGCGAACTGATACTGGGCCCGTTCCAGGGGCCGCTGGCATGCATGCACATCGGCTACGGGCGCGGAGTCTGCGGCACGGCATGGAAAGAGCGCCGCACCGTGGTGGTGCCCGATGTCGAGGAATTTCCGGGCCATATAGCCTGCAGCAGCGAGAGCCGCAGCGAGATAGTGGTGCCGGTGTTCGACGGTGGCAACAATGTTGTGGCCGTCCTCGATATCGACAGCCGCGAACTGGGCACCTTCGACGAGGTCGATGCCCGCTGGCTCGAACGGGCGGCCGGATTTCTGGCCTGACGAAAAAACGCCGCCTTTGCCGACACACCGTCAATCTCCGGGCAATACTGCCGGGTGATTGACGGTGTGTTTTTTTGCTTGCAGATTAAGTTTTTTTTCGTAATTTTGCAAAATGCACCACGCTATTGTGGAGCTCATAACGTATTGACTATATGAAACGTACTATATTCTCTGGCCGGATGAAGATGGCCGATATGATAGCGACGAACTACGACCTCATACTGATGTTGCCGCGGTTTGGCATTCCCTTGGGCTTCGGCGACCGGAGCGTCAAAGAGGTATGCCGCATGAACGGTGTAGACGAAGAATTCTTCCTCACCGTTTGCAACATCTACTCGTTCGACGACTTCCGTCCCGACGACGATGAGGTGGCCCGCATAGACAACCGCTTGGTTGTGGAGCATCTGCGTGCCTCGCACCGCTACTACATCGAGGAGCGGCTGCCCCACATGCAGCACCATCTGGACCATATAGCCGAGAGCAGCGGCGAGCAGAGCGGCAACATACTGAAAAAATACTTTGCCGACTACTGCCGCGAGGTGCGCGACCACGTGCGCCGCGAGGAGAAAACCCTCGTCGCCATGCTGGCCGAACTGAAGGACGGCGAGCCGCTGAGCAAAGCCGTCAACGAACACTACGTCAAGAGCCACGACAACATCAAAGACAAGTTGAACGACCTGACGCAGATTATCTACAAATATCTGCCCGGCGAACGCTTGAGCGAAGAGATGATGGAGCTGGTGTTCGACATACTGCAGCTCAGCCGCGACTTGGAAAAACATGCCGTTATAGAGGAGCTGCTGCTGATGCCGTCCGAAGACTTCCAGCTCAGCGACCGCGAACAGGAGGTGCTCGAGCTGGTAGCTCAGGGACTGAGCAGCAAGGAAATAGCCGACAAGCTCAATATAGCTGTCAACACGGTGAACACCCATCGCAAGAGCATCACCCGCAAGACGGGCATCAAGAGCGTGGCCGGCTTGGCGGTGTATGCAATGCTGAAGAAATAAAGAATAAGTAGAGAAATGAACAAATCTTTGAAATACATTCGCATTATACTGGCGGCACTGATGCTGCTTGGCATCACAGCATTGCTGCTCGACACCACGGGGCTTGTGCGCCAATGGATGGGCTGGGCGCCCAAGGTGCAGCTGCTGCCCGCTGTGTTGGCACTCAATGTGGTGCTTGTTGTCGGCGTGCTTGCAGTCACCCTGCTTATCGGCCGATTCTACTGCGCCGTGGTATGCCCGATGGGCATCTTCCAGGATATCTTCACATGGGTGCACAAGGTGCTCTTCCGCAAACATAAGTTCACCTATCGCAAACCGGCCAACTGGCTGCGCTATGTGGTGCTGGGCCTCTTTGTGGTGCTCATGGTGCTGGGACTCAACGGTGTTGCCGTGCTCATAGCCCCCTACAGCGCTTATGCACGCATGGTAACCAACCTGCATGCCACAGGCTTGCCGCTTGTGGTGGCGTGGGTTACGCTTGTGGTGGTGGGCGTGATGAGCTTCGGCTGGGGCCGCTTGTGGTGCAACACCATCTGCCCTGTGGGCTCGCTGCTGAGCCTTGTGAGCCGCTACCGTTTATTTGGCGTGAGGCTCGACCCGGAGAAGTGCGTCGGGTGCCGCAAGTGCGAGCATGGCTGCAAGGCCATGTGCATCGATATAGACAACAAGACGGTGGACCACTCGCGTTGTGTGGACTGCTGGAACTGTCTCGGCGAGTGTAAGGCTGGTGCACTGAGCTTCGGCAAAGCCATCCGGGTCAATAAGAGTAGCCAGGACCCTCAAGGTGCTCAGATTGATGCGAGCCGCCGCAAATTCATGGCTACTACCGCCGCTGTGGGTGCCGTCATGGCCGTAGAGGCCCAGGAACA
>JAFVWV010000017.1 GCA_017501495.1 Bacteroidales bacterium
AAAACTATGACCGACGAAAACAAGATAAAGATACTGGGTGCGCGGGAGCACAACCTGCAGAATGTGGATCTGGAGATACCGCGCGGCAAGCTGGTGGTATTCACCGGACTGAGCGGCAGCGGCAAATCATCCCTGGCCTTCGACACCATACACGCCGAAGGGCAACGGCGCTATATGGAGACCTTCTCGGCCTACGCGCGCCACTTCATCGGCAACATGGAGCGGCCCGACGTGGACCTCATCGAGGGTCTCAGCCCCGTTATAGCCATCGAACAGAAGAGCACCAACAACAACCCGCGCTCAACCGTGGGCACCATCACAGACACCTACGACTTCCTGCGACTGCTCTTCGCCCGCATCGGCAAAGCCTACAGCCTCGACAGCGGCAAGCCGATGGTGAAATACAGCGAAGACAAAATAATAGACATCATAAAAGAAAGCTACGGCTCGCACGACATCAGCATCATGGCGCCGCTGGTGAAAGGCCGCAAAGGCCACTACCGCGAACTTTTCGAGCAGGTGGCAAAAAAGGGATTTCTCAAAGTACGCGTCGACGGCGAGGTGAAAGAAATCACATACAAAATGCAGGTGGACCGATACAAGGTGCACGACATCGAACTCGTGGTGGACCGCCTGCGTGCAAGCGGCAACCAGACCCGTCTGCGCGAAGCAGTGCAGACTGCCTTCCGCCAGGGCAAAAGCATCCTGATGGTCATGGACAACGACGACGAAGGCAAAGTGCGCTACTTCAGCCGGATGCTTATGGACCCGGACACAGGTCTCTCCTACCCCGAGCCTGAGCCCAACACCTTCTCGTTCAACTCGCCTTATGGCGCATGCCCGCACTGCAACGGCTTGGGCGAGGTGGCGCAGATAGACATGCAGAAGCTCATCCCCAACCCGAAGAAAAGCATCCGCGAAGGCGCCATCGAGGTGCTTGGCAAGTACTCGCCCACAAACTACGTATACCGCAAGCTCGAACTGATGGGCAGACACTACGACTTCACCCTCGACGACCCTATTGACAAAATCGGCGAAGAGGCCATGAACGCCATACTGTACGGCACGGCGGGCTTCACCGGCATAGAAGACCCAGAAGATCCAGGATTTCTGAGTGGATTTCCAGGCATAGTCACGTATATCTCCAACCTCAGCAACGAAGACAGTCCATCGAGTCTGCAGAAATGGGCGGCGTCGTTTATGAACACCGTTGCCTGCCCGCACTGCCACGGACACAGGTTGAAACCCGAAAGCTTAGCTTTCAGAATATTGGACAAAAACATCGGACAGCTGGCCGACATGGACCTGCTGGAACTGCAGGAGTGGCTCGAAGCCCTGGAGCCGCAGCTCGACAAGCGCGACGCCGTGGTGGCGCACGACATACTGAACGAGATACAGAAAAGGCTCTCGTTCCTCAACAACGTCGGCGTGGGATACCTCTCGATGAACCGCAGCGCACGCAGCCTGAGCGGTGGCGAAGCACAGCGTATCAGGTTGGCTACACAGATAGGTTCGCAGCTGGTCAACGTGCTCTATATCCTCGACGAGCCCAGCATAGGCCTGCACCAGCGCGACAACCGCCGCTTGATCGACAGCTTGAAGCAACTGCGCGACCTCGGCAACTCGGTCATCGTCGTCGAACACGACCGCGACATGATGCTCGCGGCCGACTATCTGGTCGATATAGGCCCAGGCGCCGGCGTGCACGGCGGCAAGGTGCTCTTCGCCGGCGAGGTGACCGACAAAGTGCTGGCGAAGCACAAGCCAAGCATAACACTCGACTACCTCTCGCGCCGCCGCGACATAGAGCTGCCCAAACGGCGCAGCGTCAAGGGTCGCGAGCATATTATACTGAAGGGCGCCACGGGCAACAACCTCCGCGGCGTCGACCTTGACCTGCCGCTCGGCATGTTGATATGTGTCACAGGTGTCTCAGGCAGCGGAAAATCGACCCTCATCAACGACACGCTGCAACCCATCCTCAGTCAGCACTTCTACCGCTCGCTGCGGACACCGCTGCCATATACGTCGATTGAAGGGATTGACAATATCGACAAGGTCATCCAGATAGACCAGAGTCCCATCGGACGCACACCGCGAAGCAACCCGGCCACATACGTTGGACTCTTCGACGACATACGGCGGCTCTTCGCCGAACTGCCGTCGGCCCGCATCCGTGGATATAAGCCTGGGCGTTTCAGTTTCAACGTCAGCGGCGGCCGCTGCGAACACTGCAAAGGCGCCGGTCTGCGCACCATCGAAATGAACTTCCTGCCTGATGTATACGTACAGTGCGAGGTCTGCGGAGGCAAGCGCTATAACCGCGAGACACTGGAAATAAGATACAAAGGCAAGTCGATCAGCGATGTGCTGGATATGACCATCAACGACGCCGTAGACTTCTTCGCCTCGATGCCGAAACTGCACCGCAAACTGAAGACACTGCAGGAAGTCGGCCTCGGCTACATCACCCTCGGACAGCAAAGCACCACCCTCAGCGGCGGCGAAGCCCAGCGAATCAAGCTGGCCACCGAACTAAGCAAAAACGACACCGGGAAAACACTATACATATTGGACGAACCGACCACCGGCCTGCACTTCGAAGACATACGCGTGCTGTTAGATGTGCTGCAGAAACTGGTCGACAAGGGCAACACCGTCCTCGTCATCGAACACAACATGGATGTCATCAAAGTGGCCGACTGGGTCATCGACCTCGGTCCCGACGGTGGCCGTGCTGGCGGCAACATCACCTTCTGCGGCACCCCCGAGCAGTTGGCCAAACAGAAAGACAACTTCACGGGTCGCTACCTCAAAGAAGAACTCGACGCCATGAAACGCTAAGCCCCAGCCAAACGCGCCCTTACTTCGTCGGGTATGACGGCTGAACTTGCCGTAGAACGGCGATAGCCGGCAAGAACTGTGTGACACTCGACACAGATGTCGCCGGTGGCGCTGTCGACAACCCGCTGCAACACAGTGACACTCTTGTTTCCAAGACGTTCGGTTTCTGTAGTCACATATATACTGTCGTGGAAATGGATTTGACGCTTAAAGTCGACGTCGTAATGCACTATCATCACGGTGAAGTCGCCCTCTTCAGGCGGCAGGCCGCACGCAGCGAAAAAAGCCTCCTTGCCAAGGTCGAAATATTCCATGATGACAGCATTATTGACGTGGCCCATTTGGTCAACATCGTTGAATCTAATCTGTATATGGGTTGTCTGCATTGTTTTATTAATGTTTTTTCAGCGAAAAGAAAAACTCCAGACCTCCTTCACTCCGGTTCTTGGCGTAGATTTCTCCGCCATGAAAGAGAACGGCATGTTTGACGATACTTAGGCCAAGGCCGGTGCCTCCGTTCTGGCGAGAACGGCCGCTGTCAATGCGTACAAAGCGGTCGAAGAGACGCGAGAGATATTCGTCAGCCACACCCTTGCCGGTGTCGTAGAAATGAATATAATAGTACTCGGGGCTTTCCTTATAGGTTTCAATGACTGTGGACACACCTTCTCCTGCATAGGAGATGGAATTTTCAAGCAAATTGCGGAAAATGCAATAGAGCAGTTCGTGGTTGCCTTGGATGGGCATAGTGGGTAGGTTGTTGTTGAGAATGATACCTGCCGCATCCGCCTTGTCGGAAAGTTCGTCCAGCGCTTCGTTGGCCACAGCACACACGTCGATCGTAGTACGTGGAAACAAGTCGGAGCTTTCCTCCAATTTGTTTATCATTGACACATCGTGTATCAAGTCGCTCAAACGCAGGGTCTGGCTATAGCTGCGTTCCAGATAATAGCGGCGGCGATCTTCGTCAACTGGGCGGTCGCCGAGAAGGATTTCCAAATAGCCGCGTATGGAACTGACCGGAGTCTTCAGTTCATGGGCAATGTTTGACGTCATTTCCTGCTTCAACTGGCGATTGCGCTGTTCAGTGGCCTCGGCTTCGCGGCGCAGACGATTGGCCTCGTCGGCCAATTGGCGCAGACGCACATTTTTCAACATCAAGCGAATGTACAGCAACAAAACGACGACGATGGCCGCCAGCGCAACCCACACAGCCCAATCAGACCAATCCATAGCCAAAACCTGTTTTGTTTACAATCCGGGAGCCTTCGGCACCCAATTTTTTCCGTAAACGGGCAATATGCACGTCAACACTGCGCTCGCCGACCAGCGTATCGCCAGGCCAGACAGAAGAAAGAATTTCCTCACGTGTGAAATATCGGCCAGGGTGCTGGCGAAAAAGATTAAGTATGAGATGTTCTCGTTTGGTCAGGCTGGCTGGTTCCGAGACGGTCGGCGTCCCACTTCGACGGAGCACGGCTTTGACACGTGCAAGCACCGTGTCGAAAGAAAAAGGCTTTGTAATGTAATCGTCGGCTCCAGCCGCGAAACCTTGCAACTGATCGTCATGAGCATCGAGGGCTGTAAGGAAAATAACCGGGGTGTTATCGCCGCGGCTGCGGAGTGCCGCCGACATCTCAAAACCAGACATACGGTCCATCATGACATCGAGCATCAGCATGTCGTAGCGTCTACCGGCGTCTATCAGTGCAAGGGCATCCTCGGCACTGAGAGCAGTATCGGTCTCGTAGCCTTCACTTTGAAGATTAAAACTGAGAATCTCGCAGAGATCCTGTTCGTCGTCTACTATGAGTATCTTTGCCATATAATAGATAACGCCGCATAGGCGGAAATATTGTACAAAAAAAGGAGACCTTTTTCAAGTCTCCTTTTCTCGTGGCATCGACTGGATTTGAACCAGTGACGCAAGGATTTTCAGTCCTTCGCTCTACCAACTGAGCTACGACGCCATCGATTGTCTCTTTCGAAATCGAATGCAAAAATACCAACTTTTCTTAAATTGGCAAAATTTTTTTTAAACCAAGCCCGCCACCCTCCAATTTTATCAGTGATTTACAATCCATTATACAACATTATTTTTTTCAGAAAAAAGTCATTTGCATCACCTATATCATGCGTTTTTTTCAATTTGACTCGCTTTTTTTTCGCTTTTCAGAAGTTGGTCTATAGCCATCCAGAACACGCCCACTGTAACGCAGGCATCGGCCACGTTGAATATGGCATTGAAAAACTTGAAGTGATGTCCACCCACAAACGGGATCCACTGTGGCCAGTCGAATTCGAAAAGCGGGAAGTAGAACATATCCACGACCTTGCCTTGCAGGAATTTGCCATACCCTCCACCTTCGGGAAAGAGTGTAGCTACATGATAATAGCTATCAGAGAATATCAAACCGTAGAAGCAACTGTCAATGACATTTCCGATGGCGCCAGCCAATACGAGAGAAAGATATATGAGCACGGGCGTACGTGTACCACGCCGTACGCAACGAACCAAAAACCATGCCAAAGCACCGGATGCAACAATACGGAGCAACGTAAGAATAACTTTACCAGTCCCGGCCATCCACTCACCTGTAAGCATGCCGAAAGCTATGCCCTTGTTTTCTATGAAGCATATACGGAACCAATCGCCAAGGACAAAAATCTCTTCGCCATGCTGCATGGTGGTTTTAACGATTATCTTGACGACTTGGTCTATCACTATGAGGGCGGTAACCAAAATTGCGACCAGCCTAAATTGTTTCTTCTTGTCCATTTCTATGTGTTTCTGTGTCCAAGTAACGGACATTTATTGTTTTTATTTTACGATTGGTGATTGGTTATTAGTGATTGGCGGTTTCAATCTGTTCAACGAGTTGGTCGTACCATTCTTGTCCAAAGCGTCTGACAAGCGGGACTTTGAGATAACGGTATAGGGGTTCGCCCTTGCCTCTTGCACAGCGACAGATATCCCATTTATGATAATTGACTGCTGTGAACTCACCATAGTCTTCAACACGTATTGGATAAAGATGGCACGACACCGGCTTGTAGAGGTTCTGTAGAGCGCAGAAAGTACAGCCGCCGGGGCCATATGTAACAAAGGCGCAAGCGCCGCCGTCAATAAGCGGTGTACCCAGGTCACCGTCTTTGTCGCGTACTGCCACTCCCTGCGTACGAACAACGGCTCGTCCGGCCTCAGTCATCAGTGGCAGAGCACGGTCGAGCACCGCTTGTATTTTATCCACTTCGTCGTCCCTCAACGGGGCCCCGCTATCACCATCGACGCAGCAGGCTCCTTTGCAGCATGCAAGGTCGCAACAGAAGCACTGGTCTGCAATATCATCGGATATTATACTATTTTGGACTATAATCATTTCAACACCTCAATCATTTTGTCGGCCAAGACCTTGGCCAGTTTGTACTTTGATTCGACCGTCCAACCGGCCACGTGTGGCGTAAGTACGGTATGTGGTGACTGCATCAATCGATGCATGGCTAATGGTACATCGCCCAAACTATCGGCCTGCATATTCTCATATTCAAGCACATCGAGGGCCGCGCCGAGGATGCATCCTTCATAAAGGGCCGCCACTAATGCTTCCGTATCGACGACTGCCCCGCGAGAGGTATTAACGACATAGAACGGCTTTGCCATATCAGCGATAAAATTTGCGTCGAGGTAATGACGTGTTTCAGCGGTTAATGGCACATGGAAACTAACGACATCAGCCTCAGCCTGAAGGCGATCGAACGAGACTCGTTCCACACCGTTCTCCGGTTCAATATCATCACGGTATTTGTCATAGTAGATTATGCGACAGCCAAAGCCTCCGAGCCGACGTGCAAATG
>JAFVWV010000146.1 GCA_017501495.1 Bacteroidales bacterium
AGGTCGCCAAGACCCATGTCGACACCGCTTTCGGTCAGGATTGGTACAGCGAATGGTGCAGCGTTAAGTACAGCAGCCTGATGACCTGCCTCGAGCCTCTGACCGTTCAGGTCGCCGCCGCCAGCACCGACAGCGCCCTTGTTCTCGGCCTCGCCCTCGAAGGCAATGCCATGAACTTCCGCTATGCCGTCAAGGGCACCGACGAGTACGTCACCGTGCCCGGTATCGACAGCGTCCTCTACGACACCACCGACTTCGAGGTCGTCTACGCCCCCGAAGACATCGACACCATCTACTACGGCTACGACGAGAACTACGAGGAAGTGGAGAGCGCCGAGCCCTTCAACGGCTACAACGGCGAGACCAACGAATGGGAAGAGCCCGTCACCAGCTTCTACACCGAGCTTGCTGAGGGCGCCGAACCCAGCGACACCGTCTACGCCATCGACACCATCGACTTCTTCTACGCCTTCCTCGAACCCCTCGCCAGCTACACCGACTATGTGGTTTCCGCTCAGGTGGTCTGCGACGAGCAGAACGCCAGCAAGTGGAGCGAGGATGTCGAGTTCACCACCGAATATGAGTGCGGCATCGTCGAGCTGCCTCTCGTGGAGACCTTCTACGAGACCAGCGTGACCCGCGACTGCTGGACCGTTGCCGTCGGCGAGAACGAGCCCGACTTCGACACCGTCTTCCAGGCCGAGATCATCAACGGTCAGCTCTTCCCGGCTGGCTATGTCGACGCCCACGAATACGTGCCCGACTACGAGAGCGACCAGCGCTACAACCGCTACGTCATCTCGCCCGAGCTGCCTGCAACCGAGAACAACCTCTATTGGTTCAGCCGCGTCATCGTCAACGGCTACGATGCCCGCGCCTACAGCGACGAGCACGACTACAGCGACGACAGCGTTGCCTTCGGCTACTCGATGACCGACAACGATCCCGAGAGCTTTGAATGGAGCGACTTCCGCCAGGGTGGCTTCGGCACCGGCGCTTCGAACACCGCTTGGACCAACACCCAGTTTGTCCCCGCCGGCGCCAAGTATGTGGCCTACAACTTCAAGGGCTCCAAGCCCGACTGGATGCGCCTGGTCGACGTCACCGTCCGCGAGGCCGACGTCTACAACGTGAACATCTACAACGCTGAACCCAATATGGGTAGTGTCGCTATGACTCTCGACACCGACACCGTCGAGGCCGCCGACACCTACAGCGAGTCTGTGTACGAAGGCACCACCATCGGCCTGACCGCCACCGCCAACGACGGCTACCGCTTCACCGGCTGGGAGGTCGTCAACGCCCAGGGCAAGCGCAACGTGGTCAGCACCAGCAACACCCGCAGCTTCGCCGCTGCCGACACCGTGATGATTGCCAACTTCGCCGTCAACGAGGCCACCGTCAAGGTTGCCATCAACAACGCCAACGAAGGCACCGTCAAGATCAGCTCGCACGGCGACACCAACCAGTTCAAGGCCGCGACCGGCACCAGCTTCACCCTCACCGTTGCCGACACCGTCGACAACCGCATGAGCTTCCGCGGCTGGAGCCTCAACGCCAACGCTGAGAACATCGTCAGCTACGACAGCTCCTACACCTTCGACCTTGTTGCCATGAGCAACAATGCCACCTACACCTACACCGCCATCTTCGTTCAGGATAGCTTCAACGTGGTTGTCAACTACGACACCGCCATGGGTACCGTGACCGGCAACGGCATGCACCCCATCGCTGACAGCGTCAACATCACCCTGACTGCCGCCGTCAACCACGGTTACGAGTTCATCAACTGGACCAACGCCGAGGGCGAGGTAATCACCACCGAGCTCACCTTCGACACCACCAGTCGCAGCCTGACCGACCTCGAGTTCAACGCCAACATGCAGACCGTGCCCTTCTATGTGCAGGTTGCTTCGAATGACGAGAACCGCGGTACCGCCACTGTCGACACGACTGCTGCCCAGTACCTCGATACCGTCATCTTCACCGCTACCCCGGTTGAGGGCAGCCACAGCCACTTCCTCTTCTGGAAGGACCTCGTGAACCAGACGGTCTACACTGAGAACCCGCTTGAGTACATCGTCGTCGAGGATGCCAACATGATGGCCTTCTTCGATGTCGACAGCCACTATGTCTATGTCGTCAGCGACAAGGACAACTACGGCTACGTGACCATCAACGGCGAGGCCGCCGACAGCGTCCTCTTCCCGTACGGCCAGCAGGGCATCAGCCTCGAAGCCATGCCGAACACCGGCGTCGCCTTCACCGCTTGGAACGACGGCAACACCGGCAATCCGCGCGTGCTTGGCACCCTTGAGTACGACACCACCTTCACCGCTTCGTTCGACAGCATCGTCTACCAGATCGCCGTCAACGTGGACGACGTCGAGGGTAGCGTTGAGAACCTCAACGGTGTTGAAGGCAAGTACCTCGACACCCTGACCTTCGTGGCCGAGGCCAACCCCGGCTACCGCTTCGTCGACTGGACCGACGCTGAGGAGAACCACTACAGTGGCGACACTCTGCGCTACACCATTACCGATGCCGAGAATCAGGCCGTCATGGCCAACTTCACCGAGGCCGGTAAGGTCAACATCAACCTCGTGGCCAACATCATCGATGGCGGCACGCTGACCGTCTACGGCCAGAGCACCATCGAGGGCGAGCCCGTCGACACCAACAGCATCAATGGCTACATCCGCTACGACTCGCTGAGCACCGTCACCCTCGTGGCCGAGCCCGCCGAGCACTACCACTTCCTGCGCTGGATGAGCGCCGACACGCTCCTGAGCGAGGAAGACACCGTCGAGGTTGAAGGTATCTATGGCGACGCCATGTACTTCACCGCCTACTTCGAGATTGACAGCCACCTTGTGAAGGCTGTTGCCGAGAACGGCAGCTTCCTCTTCAACGGCGTGGCCGCCGACGGCGACAGCATGTACACCAACTTCGGCACCACCGTCAATGTGGCTCCCGTGCTGACCGCCAACCACTACCACTTCGTGGCTTGGAACGACGGCACTGAGGACACCGTCCGCAACATCCTCGTCGAGAGCGACACCATCCTCGAAGCCACCTTCGCCATCGACACACACAGCGTCACCCCGAGCGTCAACAACGAGCTCTTCGGCACTGTCGTGGTCGAGGGTATGGAGGCCGATGAGAACGGTGCCTACTGGTACAACTACGGCGATTCGGCCTACCTGACCGCCGTGGCCAACACCGGTTACCACTTCGTCAACTGGAACACTGGCTCCACCGAGGCCGAGTACGGCATGGTTGTCATGGCCAACGACGCTATCGTCGCCAACTTCGACACCAATGTCTACAACGTGACCTTCGTCGCCGAGAACGGTACGATTGAGGGTGCCACCACTGTGAAGCACTTCACCACCGAGCAGTATGTCGCTGTGCCCGCCTACGGCTACCACTTCGACAACTGGATGAATGTGGAGAGCAACACCGACACCGCTGAGCTCAGCGCTGTCAGCGACACCACCATCATCGCCAACTTTGCCAAGAACACCTACACTGTCTATGCCGCCGCCAACGATAGCACCCTCGGTACTATCAGCGAGCCCGTCAGCGCCCTCTACCTCGACACCGTCACCCTCTACGCCACCGCTATCGAGGGCTACCACGTCGAGAACTGGAGCAACGGTATGACTGGCGACAGCATCAACGTCCAGGTGACCGGCAACGACACCATCACCGCCAACTTCGCCATCAACGTGTACAATGTGACCGCCGTCGCCAACTTCGCTGAGCGTGGTACCATCGCTGGTGCCAAGGCCACCGAACACGGCGCCCTCGACACCCTCGTGGCTGTGCCCAACTACGGCTACACCTTCGAAGGCTGGAACAACGGCGTCACCACCGACACTATGGTTCTGACCGTGGTCAGCGACACCAACGTCATCGCCAGCTTCGGCAAGGCTCAGTTCAGCGCCGTCGCCGAGGTCAACGATGCCACCATGGGTACCGCCGCTGTCAACAACGCCACCGCCAACTACCTTGACACCGTCGTGTTCACGGCTACCGCCAACGAGCACTACCGCTTCGTCAACTGGAGCAATGGCGCCACCACCGACACCGTCTCTATCGTCCTTGCCAGCGACACCACTCTGACCGCCAACTTCGAGGCCATCATGTGGACCGTCAGCGTGAGCAGCGCCGATGAGACCATGGGTACTGTGTCGCCCGCCGGCGACAGCACCGTGATGGACGGCAGCAGCTTCACCGCTACCGCCACCGCTCTGACCGGCTACCACTTCGTCAGCTGGAACACCGGTGCCACCACCGCCAGCGTCACCGTCACCGTTGACAGCAACATCGCCCTTGTTGCCACCTTCGCTCAGGATACCACTCCTGCCACTCCGCAGTTCAGCGTTGTCCTGACCAGTGCCAACAGCGCTATGGGTACTGTCAGCGCCGGTGCCACCGTCGACTCCGGCAGCGTCTTCACCGCCACCGCCACCGCCAACGAGGGTTACCACTTCGTGGCTTGGATCGAGGGCGTTGACACTGTCAGCACCGATGCCGCCTACACCTTCACCGTTACCAGAGAGGTCTCGCTCGTGGCTCACTTCGCCGCCGATGTGGTTGTCAACAGCTACACCGTCACCGCTGAGGTCAACGATGCCGCTATGGGTACTGTCACTGGTGCCGGTAACTATGAGGAAGGCGCAGAGTGCGTCCTGATTGCCCACGCCAATGCTGGTTACCGCTTCGTCCGCTGGATGAATGGTACTGAGCAGGTCGGCAACGAAGGCGACACCATCCTCACCTTCACGGTCACTGCCAACATCACTATCACCGCCGTCTTCGAAGAGACCGATGGTATTGAGAATGTTGACATGAGCGATGTGACTATCTACAGCACCGACAGCAAGATTGTTGTCCGCGGTGCTGAGAACCAGAGCATCTACGTCTTCGACGTCAACGGTCGCGTCATCACCAGCGAGGCCAACGCCGCTGAGACTTGCGAGTTCCGCATGTCCAACACCGGTGTCTACCTCGTCAAGGTTGGCAACGCTCCCGCCAAGCGCGTCCTCGTGGTTCGCTAAACGGTTCTAACCACCTTTAGGAGCGGCTGCATGCCGTTCCACACCAAGCGGGGTGCCCATCAGGGCGCCCCGCTTCTTTTTTTTCCAAAATTCATTTCGGGTATGACAATAATTGCGTTCTTTTGCCGTTATAACAAGACAATTTTAAAAACCCTATATATATCATGACACAAGAACAACTCAAGTTCAACCCTAATCCCTTGGTCAGCTTCCTCGAGAAGCCTATGGCAGAATTCACCAAGGCCGATATCCTCAAGGTCATCGAGGAATTCCAAATCGAGATGATCAACTTCCGCTATATGGCTGACGACGGGCGTCTGCACACGCTCAACTTCGTCATCCAGAGCCTTGCCCATGCCGATGAGGTGCTCACCAGCGGCGAACGTGTCGACGGCAGTTCGCTCTTCCCCTACATCGAGGCCGGCAATTCAGACCTCTACGTTATCCCGCGTTTCCGCACCGCTTTCCTCGACCCCTTCGCCGAGGTGCCGACCCTCAACCTGCTTTGCTCTTTCTACAACAAGGACGGTGAACCTTTTGCACTGGCTCCCGAGTACACCCTGCTGAAGGCCGACCGCGCCTTCCGCGAGGCTACCGGCGGCATGGAGTTTGAGGTGATGGGCGAGCTGGAATACTACGCCATCGCTCCCAAGCAGGATGAATACATGCCCGAGGACCAGCACGGCTACCATGTGAGCATGCCGTTCTGCAAGTTCGAGGAGTTTCGCACCGAGGCCATGCGCATGATTGCTGCCGCCGGTGGCGAAATCAAATACGGACACAGCGAGGTGGGCAACTTCACCCACGGAGACCTGATGTACGAGCAGAACGAGATTGAGTTTCTGCCCACGCATCTGGAGCAGGCTGCCGACCAGTTGGTGATAGCCAAATGGATGATGCGCGAATTGGGTTACAAGTACGGTATCACCATCACCTTCGCCCCGAAGATTACCGTCGGCAAGGCCGGCAGCGGCATGCACGTGCACACACGCGTCAGCAAAAACGGTCAGAACATGTATGTCGATGCCAACGGCTTGACCGATGTGGCCCACAAGACCATGGCCGGCATTCTGAGCCTTGCCGGTTCGTTGACTGCTTTCGGCAATACCAATCCGACGAGCTACTTCCGTTTGGTGCCTCATCAGGAAGCTCCGACCAATATCTGCTGGGGCGACCGCAACCGCTCGGCCATGGTGCGTGTGCCGCTGGGCTGGAACAAGCAGACGGGCAATATGATGGCCAGCTGCAACCCGCTGGAGAAGGCCTCCGATGTCGATTTCAGCCACAAGCAGACCATCGAGCTGCGCACGCCCGACGGCAGCGCCAATATCTACCTGCTGCTGGCCGGTATGACTGTGGCAGCCCGCCACGGCTTCGAAATGGAGAATGCTGTGCAGTATGCCAAAGACCGCTATGTGAGCGTCAACATCTTCGAGCATGAAGAGGTGCTGAAACGCCTTGAGGTGTTGCCCGACAGCTGCGCCGCCAGTGCCGACCTGCTGCAGCGCGACCGTGCCATCTATGAGCAGGACGGCATCTTTGCCCCGGCTTTGATCGACGGCATCATCAAGCAACTGCGCTCTTTCGATGACCGCACCTTGCGCGCCGAAATAGGCAAGGACACCGAGAAGACCCTCGCCCTCGTCGAGAGGTTTATGCACTGTGGATGATGAATGCTTTGGTTCTCCTCATCGGGGGCAATCAAGGCGACCGCCTTGCTCTGATAAATCATGCGACCGGGCTGATACGCGAGCGTATCGGCTCGGTCGTTGCTTCTTCGCGCATATATGAGACCGAGCCGTGGGGTTCCTTCTCGGCCGACGGTGGCGAGGTGCCGCCGTTTATGAATCAAGGGTTGCTTGTCGAGACCGACCTTACGGCTCACGAGGCCTTGCGCGAGGCACTCGCCATCGAGGCCGTCCTCGGCCGCGTCAGACCGGCCGGTGCCGCTGCCGCCACCCCATCGCGTGGCAAAGTGCCCGCCTCGCAAAGAATCTACCATTCACGGCCCATAGACATAGACCTTATTTTTTGGAACGACGAGGTGATAGACACCCCCGACCTGACCATACCGCATCCGCGGATGCATTTGCGACGTTTCGTGCTCGAACCGCTGGCTGAGTTTATGCCGCAATACGTGCATCCAATTCTGGGGAAGACCGTGTGTCAGATGCTGGCCGAACTACCTGTCGGTTCAGCCTGATTCTTTCCATTTGAAGTTTTTTTTAACATTTGATACACTAATAAAACAATCGCCGCGTTATTTCAACTATGAAATATCGTGCGATAATCCTTTTACTACTGCTTATGCCCCTGGGGGCTGTGGCACAAAGCTATACAATCAGCGGTACCGTCACCGATTCGCGCAGCGGCGAGACTCTCATCGGAGCCACGGTCGTCGACAGTCGCAGCGGGCGTGGTGTAGTCACCAATCCTTACGGACACTATTCGTTGACCCTCAAGAAGGACTCGGTCGACCTGAAGGTGCAGTTCGTCGGCTACGAACCCCGGTACTTCCGCTTTGCGCTTACGGCCAACCGCGAACTCAATGTCAAACTTTCGCCCAGCGTCGAGCTGAACGAGGTGGTTATCACCGCCGAACGTACTGGCGACACCCGTTCGAGCCAGATGAGCGCCACCGAGATGACGGTGGAGAAAATCAAGTCGGTGCCAGTGCTTTTCGGCGAGGCCGACATCATCAAGGCCCTGCAGCTGATGCCTGGCGTGCAGAGCGGCTCGGAGGGCAATAGCGGCATGTATGTGCGCGGTGGCGGTCCCGACGAAAACCTCTTCCTGCTCGACGGAGTGCCCCTCTACAACGTGAGCCATCTCGGCGGCTTCTTCTCGGCCTTTAATACCGATGCCGTGAAGAATGTCACCCTCTACAAGGGGTCGTTCCCCGCACGTTTCGGCGGCCGACTGAGCGCCGTGCTCGACGTGACGCAGAACAACGGCAACGACCAGGAACTGCACGGTAATGCTTCGATAGGTCTCATCTCGGCCAAGTTCAATCTTGAAGGCCCCATAGTCAAGGAGAAGACCACTTTCAGCCTCTCGGCGCGTCGTACCTATGCCGAGCTTTTCGTCATACCAGCCATCATGTGGTTCAACGACCTCGGCAACGACAACCCGGCCCCCGACGCCGCCAGCAACGCCAAGTTCAACGCCGGCTACTACTTCTATGACCTCAATGCCAAACTTACACATAAATTCAGCGACAAGAGCCGCCTCTATGGCAGCTTCTACATGGGTGAAGACGAGGTATACGGCAAGATACGCACCGTCACCTCGCTCGATGAGGACATGAACCTCGGATTCCGCAACCGTTGGGGCAACATCATCGGAGCCCTGCGCTGGAACTATGCGCTCTCGCCCAAGATTTTCCTCAATGCTTCGGCATCGTACACTCAGTATAAGAACAACCTCGTCGGCAGCATCGAGAAAATGGCCGGTCCGCACGATCCCAATGCCTCGACCGTCGAGGGCGACTACCATTCGGCCATCCATGACCTCACGGGACGCGTCGACTTCGACTATGCGCCTCATCCGAGCCACAATGTCAAGTTCGGCGCTTCGGCGACACGCCATTGGTTTGTGCCCGAGGTGGCGCAGGGGTCGGTGGATTACTACGACAGCATTCAGATGAACGGCGCCTTCCAGATGGACAGCACTATTCTCAGCGATACCACACGCGCCAACGAGTTCGTGGCTTATATCGAAGACGACTGGAGCATCACCGAGAGCGTGAAGCTCAATGCCGGACTCCATCTCAGCGGCTTTCAGGTGCAGAACTCGTTCTATCCTTCGCTTCAGCCACGCATCAGCGGGCGCTGGATGCTGAGCGACGACCTCTCGGTCAAGGCAGGCTATGCCTGGATGCGCCAATATGTGCACCTGCTCTCCACCACCAGCATCACGCTGCCTACCGACCTCTGGGTGCCTGTGACCGACCGCGTCAAGCCCATGGAGAGCCATCAGGTGGCCGCAGGCCTCTTCTACAGCCGCAGCGGTATAGCCGACTTCTCAATCGAGGCCTACTACAAGAGCATGGACAACATTGTGGAGTATCGCGACGGGGCCACCTACTTCGGCAGCAGCGAAAACTGGGAGAACCTCGTCTATGCCGGCCGAGGCTGGAGCTACGGCATAGAGCTGCTTGTGCAGCGCGACATCGGCAAACTGACCGGCTGGATAGGCTACACCTGGAGCCGCACCATGCGCCTCTTCGACCGCGAAGGCCAGGTGATCAACAACGGCGAGCCCTTCCCGGCCAAGTACGACCGCCGGCACGACCTCTCGATAGTGCTCAGCTACAAGTTCAACGACCGCGTCGACGTCAGCGCCACCTGGGTCTACAGCACTGGCAATACAGCCACTCTGCCCACTCAGCGTTACCCCGTGGCCACCGACGACCCCGACGAGTATGACCTGCCGGCCAACGGCTACGGTGTAGGCTCGCTCACCGCCTATGAGGGGCGCAACAACTACCGTATGCCAGCCTATCATCGCCTTGACCTCGGCGCCAACTTCCACCGCGTCTTCAAGGTGCGCGAGGGCTCGCGTTTCCATCCACGCCGCACCATCAATGTCAGCGTCTACAACGCCTACAACCACCAGAACCCATACATGATATACCAGAGCGCCTCGGAAACCTATCGCAACTATCCCGCCGCCCTCGTCCAACTCAGCATATTCCCCATCCTGCCTTCGGTGGCCTATACGCTCTACTTCTAAACACTGAAAACAACAATATGAATATGAAAACAAAGCATATATTCCTTTTTTTGGCGGCACTGCCGATACTGCTGACCTCGTGCGAGAAGGTGGTCGACATCGACGAGACCGAGTCGCAGCTGGTGCTCAACGGTGTGCCCACTGCCGACAAGCGGGCGTTTGTCTACTTCGCCAATACCCGTTTCTTCCTCGACGGCAGCAACGACCATCCCGTCAACGGCGCGCAACTGACGCTCACCGTCAACGGAGTGCCCTATACGCCCGATTCTGTGGCCCATAGCAAGTATTTCTTCGCACCGATCCTGCAGGCTGGCGACAGCTTGAGCATCGACATCACCACCCCGCGCGGCCCGGTGCACGCCGAGACCTATGTGCCACTGATGCCCGATGTCGATAACTTCAACATACGTACCTACAAGAGCCCGACGTTCAACTTTGTGCAGGCAAGTTTCAACCTTAATGACCATGCCGGTGTGGACGAGATTTACCGCGTCAACGTCACCGTGCGCGACAGCGGCCTGCACTACAACGCCTGGACCGATGCCTACGACACCATCGACACCGTGCGCAACACCTACTTCATCGTGCGCGACCAGGCCATCACCGCCGACAACGTTTGCCCCTACCTCCCGCTTGGCGGCTATCTCTATTCGACCCTCATGTTCCTCGATCGCAACATCGACGGTCAAAACCACTCCACGCAAATCAACATTCTTCAGTTGACCGACACCAACGAGGTGCACCCCTACCTGCACCAGTACATGGTCGACGTGCAGAGCGTCACGCCGGCGCGGTTCAACTACATCATCTCCTCGTCGCAGCAGAACAATATGACCAGCTTCTTCACCGAAGCCGGCGAGGTGCGCGGCAACGTCAGCGGAGCCCTCGGCGTCTTCGCCGGACAAGCGTCGCTGCGCTTCACCTACGACACCGTCACCACCACACCGGCCGACACCGTCGTTCATCGCCGTCGCCACTGATATAAGCTTTATTTACAGATAATTGACTCCTGGGAAGCGACCATGGATTGTCAGCCGAAAAAATGCTGACAATTTTTGGTCGCTTCTTTGTTTTTATGCCCAAAATCGGTCGTTCTAATATATTGTCTATCAGGCATCCATAGCTATCATCTCCTACTCTGCGCTATACCCGCTCTTACTCCGCTCTATACCTGCTCTTACTTTTGTAGGTGGAAGTAAGGCGCACGGTGGTTTCAAACAAAGGTGATGTCGCTCTGGATGCGTTTGTTGGCAGGTTCGGATACAATAAAATGAAAAATATTTTGTCAGTTTCGAAAATAGTTGTATTTTTGCAATTCGATTTCGGTGTTGATATGAGCCGAAATTATAGAATAAGAAACAGTATAACAAACAATTAACGAAAATGTACGCAATCGTAGAAATCGCAGGTAAGCAATTCAAGGTCGCCCAAGATCAGAAGATTTTCGTCAACCGTCTCCACAACGACGAGGGTAGCGAGGTTTCTTTTGACACCGTGATGCTTAAAGACAATGATGGCAAGGTTGAAGTGGGCAAACCTTACATTGCAGGTGCTAATGTCAAGGCCACCGTTCTTCGCCACCTCAAGGGCGATAAGGTTCTGGTGTTTAAGAAAATCCGTCGCAAAGGCTTCCAGAAGATGAACGGTCATCGCGACTATCTGACCCAGATCAAGATTGACAGCATCAACTAATGTCTAACCGTTAAAAACAAGAAACAATATGGCACACAAAAAAGGTGTTGGTAGTTCCAGCAACGGTCGTGAATCCGAAAGCAAACGCTTAGGCGTTAAGATTTTTGGCGGTCAGAAATGCATCGCCGGTAACATCATCGTGCGTCAGCGCGGCACCGCCCACAACCCCGGCCAGAACGTCGGTATGGGCAAGGACCACACGCTCTACGCTCTGATCGATGGCGTGGTGAAATTCCACAAAGGCCGCGAGGATCGCAGCTACGTAAGCGTGGTGCCCGCCGAATAAGGACAGGCACTCCGTATAGTGGATTGAAAAAAAGCCGTCTCATCTCCATGCAGAGGTGAGACGGCTTTTTTTGTAGGTGCAGGCTCTATCCGAGTTGCACCCTGACGCTCTCGGCGTGTATCTTCTCAAGCAGTTCTTTCATGAAAGCGGCATCGAGGCCCAAGGCTTCGGCTTGGTGCAGGCGGTCGGCTATCACGTCGGCCCAGCGGTTGGCTTGGTATATCGGCAGACCGTTGCTGCGTTTGATGTCGGCCATGCGGCGCGACACCGCCATCCTCTGCGACAGCGTGTTTATCAGTTCGTGGTCCAGTTCGTCGATTTTCTGCCTCAGTGGGTAGAGTGCCGTCTCGTTTGTGGCGTCTGTCGATGTCTTGCGGGTGTGCCATGATGCCAGCATGTCGCGCAGCGCGGTCGGCGTCAGCTGCTGTGCGGCGTCGGTCCATGCGTCGGCAGGGTGGGGGTGCACTTCGACCATCAGCCCGTCGTAGTCGAGCTGTCGGGCTATGTTGGCCAGTGTCGGCACGAGCCCGGCGCGGCCGCCGATATGGCTCGGGTCGCAGAGTATCGGCAGTTCTGGCAACTCGCGACGCAGCTCCAGCGGCACTTCCCAAAGCGGATGGTTGCGATAGCCGCCGTTGTTGTACATGTTGAATCCGCGGTGCACGGCGCAGAGGTCGTCGATGCCTGCTTGGCGCAGTCGCTCTATGGCTCCGAGCCATAGCCGGACGTCGGGACACACGGGGTTTTTAACCATCACCGTCATGCCGCTCCCTCTCAGGGCTGAGCAGAGTTCGTCGACCATGAAGGGGTTGGTTGTGGTGCGGGCGCCGATCCACACGGCATTGATGCCGTAGCGTTGGCACAGCTCCACCTGCTCGGGGCGCGCCACCTCGCAGCAGAACTTCACCCCGCATTCCTGGCCGAGCTGCTGCATCCATTTGAGAGCCTGCTCGCCGAGCCCCTCGAAGCCGCCCGGCCGTGTGCGCGGTTTCCACACGCCGGCACGAATCATTTTCACTTCGGGCATCGCTCCGAGTTCTGTGCACACCTCGTGCAGCTGTTCGCGGCTCTCGGCGCTGCAAGGGCCTGCTATGATGATGGGTTTGTCGTCTTTCGTCTTAAACATTTTGCAAAAATACACAATTTTTTCGATATAACGCCGTTATTGTCAACATGAAGATAAAATTCCTGAAACTGAAGAGCTGGCTCCTGGCCGGCGTGATGGGAGCTCTCGGCCTTTCTTCGTGCCACTGCAACAAGCAGTTGGCCGAACCTGAAGAGCCCGAAACGCCCGAGGTGAAAGACCGCGGCGACGTGCGCCTGATGTACGGTGTGCCGACGATGAACTACATGATCCGCGGCCAGGTGCGCGACGACAAGGGCCGCCCGGTGCGCGATGTGCGCGTGGGTGTGCTCGAACATGGCATCGAGGCCTCAGCCGACACCGTCTACGGCGACCCTGACAACGTGCGCTCCTACCTCGAAAACACCTCGGTCAAGACCGACAAGCATGGACGCTTCGAGCTGAGCGGCAGCAGCCGCCCGTGGGACGAGATGCGCGTGCTCGTGCGCGACGTCGACGGCCGCGAGAACGGCAACTACAAAAACCAGCTGCTCGACGTCAAGGTGCAGCCCGAGGACATGGACCGCTCCGACGCCGCAGGCATGTATCAGGGCACCTTCCGCAAGGAACTGAAAATCGACCTCGAAAAGAAGGTGGAATAGTCGCTGGAATATGAAAATACGGCTCCTCAAGGCAAAGCACTGGCTGATTGTCACGTTGATGGGTATGTTGGGCCTCTCTTCGTGCGAAAAACAATTGGACATGTATGGCTGTCCTGAGCCGGGGTTCGACGATACGTTGAGGGTTGAACCCATGTACGGCGTGCAGGAGACTCCGTTTGACCAAATCCGTTGACCCGATGCAAACTCTCTCGTTTAGGCAACGCATCGGCCTCGAGCTGCAGCGCTCGCTGCGCCACACCGAGGCCCAGCTGCATCCTCTGCGCACCCTCTTCTGGGAGTGCACGTTGCGGTGCAACATGGCCTGCCGCCACTGCGGCTCCGACTGCAAGGTGCAGCCTGCCGTCAAGGACATGCCGGCCGAAGACTTTCTCCGTGTCATAGACAGCATCACCCCGCACGTCGACCCCCACAAAGTCTTCGTTATCTTCACCGGCGGCGAAGCCCTGCTGCGCCCCGACCTCGAAGAGGTGGGCCTCGAACTCTACCGCCGCGAGTACCCCTGGGGCGTGGTGACCAACGGCTTCCTGCTCGACGAGCGCCGCCTTGAGAGCCTGATGGCCGGCGGCATGCATTCCATCACCGTCAGCCTCGACGGCTTCGAGGCCGACCACAACTGGATGCGCTGCCATCCGCTTTCGTTTCAGAAAGCCACTCATGCCATCCGTCTGCTTGCGCAGCAGAAAGAGCTGTTGTGGGACGTGGTCACCTGCGTCAATCCACGCAACTATCCCCGTCTGAGCGAGTTTCGCGACTATCTTGTGTCGTTGGGGGTCCCCGCATGGCGCCTCTTCAGCATCTTTCCCATGGGCCGCGCCGCCGGCAATCCCGAACTGCAGTTCACCGACGAGCAGTTTCGCGGGCTGTTGGATTTCATCCGTGACTGTAGGAAAGGAAACACTAACGCATTAACACATTCCCGCACTAACGCATTCATTAATGTCAGCTATGCCTGCGAGGGCTTCCTCGGCCCCTACGAGCAGCAGGTGCGCGACCACTTCTTCCACTGCCGCAGCGGCATCGACGTGGCCAGCCTGCGCTGCGACGGCGCCATCAGCGGCTGCACCTCGGTGCGCAGCCGTATGGACCAGGGCAATATCTATCGCGGCGACGATTTCTGGGACGTCTGGCAGAACCGCTTCCACTCCATGCGCGACCGGTCGTGGACCCGTAAAGACCAGTGTGCCTCATGCAAGGTCTGGCGCTACTGCGAAGGCTCCGGCCTCCACCTCTACGACGACGACGGCCGCCTGCTCACCTGCCACTACCGCAGACTCATGGCCGGCAAGTAGATTCTGTTTGCAAAAAAAACATTGATGCAAAACCGACTTTTTGATAAATTCGGATTGCTCCGGTTTTTGAGCCCAACGAACCGTTTTTTGCTTCACATGGGCAAAAAACGCTTTTTTTGGCCTTTGTAAAGCGCTGATTATCGGCTTCTCTTCGGCACCCATTCTGCACATCAACGATACTTCAACGATATTTCAACGATATTTCGACGATTTTGATCGTTGTTGTATCGTTGATGTATCGTTGATGTATCGTCGATGTGCCAAATCGAACCAAATGACAAAACTTGGACGACACGTTGCCGACCCTTGCCGGGTGATTCACCCTGGGGTGGTTCCGGATTGGAAAAAGAAAAAAAACATCTTGTGCAATATTTTGAGAATGTTGTTGTTATGTATGATGTACAAATTTTTTTTTCAAAAAGCTGTCACATTTAGACCTTTTTTGCAACTAACTATATAGAGGCACAAACTACGGACCAATGGGAAGACGCGCGCGCAAACAGACCGAATTCCTCCAGATGCTCGACCAGTGTAAGGGCGTCGTGATGAAGGTGTGCCTGTGCTACGGCGGACCGGACCGCGAGTCGATGCGCGATACCTACCAGGACATCCTCTGTGCCATGTGGGAGAGTTTGCCCGCCTTCGAGCGCAGGAGCGATGTGACGACGTGGGCCTGGCGTGTGGCGCTCAACACAGCTGCCATGGAGCACCGGCGCCGCCGCAGGATGCCCCAGTTTGTAGAGATGGACGAGAGCCTCTACGACACCTTGGCCGACGAGGCCGCCGACATGCGGCACGAACGCCTCTACAGCCTCATCGAGCGGCTCGACCCCGACGACCGGCAGCTTGTGCTGCTCTACATCGACCGCCTGCCGACAAGCCAGATCGCCGAGGCGATGTGTATCAGCGAAGATGCCGTGCGCCAGCGCCTGCACCGCATAAAATTGAAATTGATAAAGCTTAAAGAAAGATACTATGACGACGAAGAAGAATGACGACGAAAGAGGATTGATGGCCGAGGCCGACGTGCTGCTGAGCGAGCTGCAGCGTGGGTGGGACCATCGTGCGGCCCGCATCGATGCGCTTGGCGCGGCCCACGGGACGCAGGCGCTGCGGCCGGGCGTGCGTGCATCCATGAGCACGCGGAGGCTGCGCATGGTGCGTTGGGCTGCGGTCGGCGCTGCCAACGTGGCTGTGGCAGCGGCTGTGGTGGTGCTGCTGCCGCGACGCGAAGGCTGCGACGCACTGCTGATGGCGGCCGGTCTGCTGATGGCGGCTGCGGCCGGCGCGGTGGCGCTGCTGGTGGCAGCCCCACACTGGATAAGCCTGTGGCGTCGTGCACCCGGACGCCGCGTGGCGGCACCGCAGGCTCGGACGTTGCCGATGGGCGTCGAACATTGCGCCGCCACCTTCAGCGCGGCGGCGGCCGTGCTGCTGCTCTTCATGCTGCGCTCGCCTGTGGGCGACGGCCGCGGCATCAGCGTCCACGGCATGGATCGCGCCGCCGTGGTGGCACATGTCGATGATTATTTTAACAGATACATGTCATGAAACGTCCGTGGATTATAACCATTGCGGTGTGTCTGCTGCTGGCCGCCGTGGTGGCGGTGGCGGTGCTGCTGCCGCGCACGGTGCCCGAAGCCGAGTGCAGCGACGTCTACCGCCGCTATGCCGGACGCGACGACGTGGCCGCTGGCTATATCCGCGACTATCGCATCAACGACACTGTCAGCGTGGATGTCACCGTCCTCGAGGCCGTCACCGACAGCGGCTGGGCGATGATGTGCTCGGATTTCAATATACTTCCAATGACGCAGGAAATGCTGGATTTCTTAGGCCCGAATACAGTAGAGGTTCGCTATGCTCCTAAAGACGACTACGCGCGACCGATGGATACGGCGGCCATGATCAATAACGATGTGATTGCTGTTCATTGGATTGATAGCGCTATTTATATCTTCCGTATTGAACATGAACGGCAGTTCAAGGCTGTCTGTCATGAACAGTATAATGAGAGTATTAACCTAACAACAAGTGCCAAATGAACAAAAAATCAAAAACAGTTGCAATCTTTGCGATGCTCAGCATGGTGGCCGTGGGCTGCCATAAGGAAAGTGAAATGGAACTTTGTCCTGTCTCGTCGATTGGAATGCAGGGAGATGTTGTCCTTCTGTCGTATTCTGTTGACGGAACGAACTGCGTCACGGCGATATATGGCAGTTCTGCGTATAGGGACTTTATCTATCAGTTGCTTGCTTTAGCCGAACAGGGACATGAAGTGTCGTTTGCGTTTGTGTCGGAAACAGGCCAGGCCGTAGTCAAAGATGTGGTGACGTATTCCACGACTGACAAAGACGCCGCATTCGCATGGGCTGATAAAATGATTGCAGACGGGTATAGTGTGACAGTATCGTACGATGCTGTCAATGGCGTATATAATTGTCTTGCCCGCAAATAGTCGGTGTGTATTAAGCAAACAGACATTCTGTTTGCCCTAACCCTTTAAGCGTATGTATTTATCCTGACAAAGCCCTGCACCGATAGCGAAAACGGTGTGCCGACGGTGTGGGGCGTATGAAAAGAAGAGAGCAGGTGCCTGTGGCAGGGCGAGTGACAAAAAAAATCATGGTGTGAACACACGTCCCTGCCCGGCCGGCACCTCGAAATAGGCAGCACCGGTAAAAAAAAACAGAAATGAAAAAACACAAACAAAAAAAATTACAAGTTATGAAAAAACAAGTTATTATTGCCGCCGTGGCCGCAGTCGCCATCGTCGCCGGTATCGTCGTCTCCTGTGCAAAAGATACGTCTGATGCCAATTTCCAAAATCAAGTGAGCCCAATTGCCGCAAAGTCGACAGCAGACGATTTGAATCATTGTCTTAACCGGGTGTATCAGCTGTGCGTCAGTTCTTATTTGACCGATGCCAGCGAATACTGGTCGAAAAGTGTCGACCACGATACGTCAAAATTCTATCCCTATGTAGGAATCTCTTCCGCACTTCGAGACAGTATAATGGATGAGGTAAATGAAATTCATCTTGGTTTGCATATGTATGAACATGGTATAACCATACCGATGCCAGGGAATCTTAATCCGTGTGATTCTTGTGCGAACTATACTGTGGCGGATTTTGCTGCAAAAATTATAGATATATATCGTGTTGCAGACAGATTGGAGAAGTTGGACACAACATTCAATGGCATGGAACCTTTTGTAGTAACATCCTCATTGGTTGATGGCATTTATCATTTATGCGAACATCTCAAAGCTGCAAATGGAGACCCGACTTGGGCGTACTTTCATTGCCTCATGATGCATTTCGCCGACTATCAGCTCAGCTACTTGTTATATCGCGAAACTGAATTGCAGAAAATAAATAATTTATAGAAAGATGAAAAGATTGTTACCATTTTGTTTGGCCCTGCTGGCGTTTGTGTCGGTTGGCTGCCAACCTGACGATTCCAACGATGTAAGCCTGATGGCAAATCCTCTTGTGGGATATTCGTGGCGCCTGCTTACTGAGGACGAGCAAGAGAATTACACGCTGATTGTGGAGCAGGTATTGACCTTTGAGACCGAAACACGCGGCACGCTGTTCCGTGGGTGGCAGGCTGTAGGTCTGACTTCATGGACGGATACAACGGTTGATATATATTATGAATTCAATCCTTCCTCCAACACCGGGAAGGTGAACACAGTCGACCCGTACTGGATAAAGGAGAAAAAAATGGTATACAATCCGTCGGACGAGACGTTGACGGTCGACGGTGATGTGTTTGAGAAAGAAAATTAACCATAAAAAAATACATAAATGAAAAAGCCTATTCTTTTAATGATGCCTTTTATGGCTTTGTGCATGCTTTGTGCATGCGACCCGGACGACGAGAAACCTGTTGCACCCGAACAGCCGCAACACAACGTGCTTGTCGGCCACAAGTGGCACCGTGATGTAGAAGCAACTGTGTATGGCATGACATTCATAGACCGTACCGACATAGCTATCACAACTGACGATGAAGGGGCGCTGACAATGGATAGCGAGGTGGTCGGATACGGCAGCTCGGTGCGAACATATGATATCGTCTACCGGTTTGACGAAGAGACGAACAAACTTGTCCTCAATACGCCCGACGAATATTTCGTTGAGTCGTGGCAGCTTTACTACAATCCGTCGGACCGGAATTTATATGGCTGGGATGATTCCACGGTGGTGTACTATCTTGTGGAGTAGACGGACTCTGTGCAGACTTTCTCTGTCAAAAGCCTCGCATCGGATGTGCGGTGTGCCGACGGTGTGGGGCGTATGAAAAGAAGAGAGCGGGTGCCTGTGGCAGGGCGAGTGACAAAAAAAATCATGGTGTGAACACACGTCCCTGCCCGGCCGGCACCCCCGAAATAGGTAGCACCGGTAAAAAAAAACAAAAGTGAAAAACAGTAAAATAAAAAACCAAACAAAATGAAAACAAACAGATTGATGATTGCTGCACTCGTGGCGGTGCTGGCAATGACGGCATGCGAAGAAAAAGAACCATTGCATACAGAACCCACGCCCGCAACAGATGTACCGGGTATTAGCGAAACCTTCTCGTGGACTGAGTACAACTGGCCGGATGCCCTATTGTCTTACTTTCATGCTAATGAAGAAGAAATGATGCAGCATGCAGGAGATACCATCCGGCTGGCGGGATGGATTGCGGCGAACAATGTTGAAGAGGCCATAGATATGTACCATATCAACCATTTTGGCCAGATGTTTTTGACAACACACCCTGACCATACCTATAGTTACGGGACGGGAGTCGGAATATGTGAGCCAACCCCATATAGCAATATGGAAGATCTTTGTTTTTTGGATCATTTTGACGAGTGGTGGCCTAACCTGTTGTATGTGACTGGTATATTTAAACCGTTTGAAGTCGCAGATTCGATGGACTATATCCACAAAGGAGACAAGAGGGTGATGGTGTATGCTATAGATGTTAGTATTAATCCGAGTTAATAAGATAGAAAATAGACCTACAGAAACAGATTGAAGAACTGAAAAACAAATAAAAAAAGAAAACAGATATGAAACGAATACTTTTGTTTGTGTTTATATTTTGCCTAATGGTGGTTGGATGCAATAAAACGAAACAATGTGAGGAATATGCACCAGCGGGGACGAGTGTGTCATGGACCGAATATAATAGCATAAACAGGTTCATGGAATACTTCTATTGTCATCCGGCTACGCTGAAAGAAAATGGAGGTAAAAAGATAAAGATATGTGGGTATAGCACTATGACCTATAGGGAGCTGCTTGAGGAAGGTGTACAATGGATGTATTTGACAGATGACATAAATGGGAAGGGTCTTAAGATTTCTTTGCACCTTACCACTTTGGGGTCGGATGAACAAGAACGTAAAGAGATATTGAGGGATGCGCTTGCCGATGGAAACAGAAAAGTTTACGTGTCTGGTGCTATAAGCAGAGACTTCACTCCTGAAAATGGTGGCGATATAGGGTGTTGCGACATATTGCCCAATTTGTATGTAGATACAATAACGAGTACAGAA
>JAFVWV010000147.1 GCA_017501495.1 Bacteroidales bacterium
GATACATCAACGATATATCAACGATATTTCAACGATTGCAATCGTCGAAATATCGTTGATATATCGTTGATGTATCGTTGATATGCACTACCGGTAGGCAGGGTGAAAGTGTTAAATTAACAAAAACAACAAGTTTTTTTTGCCGGAACAGAAACTTTTCGTATATTTGCAAAATATTTTTAAGCACTAAAACATAGAATCATCAGGTCAGCCCTATGGTATACAAGATTTTCAAAAAAAGCGTCAAAGACATAACCCGCTACTACACACTGCTCGTGGACGAGACAAGCCGCCAACGCGTCGTCGGCAGCACCAACGAGTGGGTGCTCGACAACTACTACATGATCAGCGAGCAGGAGAAGGTGCTGCGCAGCGAGCTGCACGGTGTCGAGCGCGGAGAATGGCGCGTGGAGAAAGGGCGCGTGGAGACGCTCTGGCGGCTCATGGAAGCCTACCTCCGCCGCTGCCACCATGCCGTGGACAAAGAGCTCATGTTCCGCTACCTCAGCTCGGTGCAGGCTCGCCAGAAAGACTACCTCTCCTACCCCGAGGTGACGGCCCTGCTGCCGCTGACCAAGACCATACTCATCAGCGAGCTCGCCGACCTCTGCCGCCGGCTCGAGGCCGAGAAAGCCTACCAATACGACGTCACCGACAAGCCCGAGACCGAACGCATCGAGGCAGCTGCGGCCGAGAATCTGACGATGATGAACATCTTCAACTCGCTGCGCAAGCTGACCAAGCTGCCCATGGCCGAGCTGATTGACGCCGTCAGCCACTCGGAACGCATGCTCAAAGCCGAGAAGGCAGGCATGTACGACCAAATGCAGGACAAGACCAAGGAGGACTACCGCGCACAGATCGTACGCCTCTGCCACAAGCGCAAGATGAAAGAATACGACCTGGTGAAGAAACTCGTCGAGAGCGACGAGCATGTGGGCTGGGCCCTTTTCCCGCCGAAACGCTGGAAGACCCGCTCCAGGCTCTATATCTGGATCATCGTCCTGGCCTCGTGGGCCGGGGCCGCGGCGGTAGCTTGGGTGACGACGAACTGTGACCTGTGGATAAAGGCCTTGATGACCGTGCTGCTGGCGGTGCCCATGAGCCAGGTGGCCATAGACCTCTTCAACTGGCTGCTGGCCAAACTGCACAAGCCCCGCGGCACATTCAAGCTCAAATTCAAGGACGGCATCATCCCCGAGCAATACGCCACCATGGTCATCATGCCCACCATCCTCAAAAGCAAAGAGAAAGTCGAGGAGCTGATGGGCGTGCTGGAAGTGTACTACCTCAGCAACATCAACCGCGGCGAAGGTAAGATTGTGGACACCCCATCGACCACCTTCAACAACATCTACTACACGCTGGTGGGCGACGCCGCCTCGTACAAGGAGGCCGACGCCCCGTGGGACGACGAGGTGGCCGAAGCCGGCCTGCGCAAAGTGCGCGAGCTGAACGAGAAATACGGAGCCCCCATCTTCAACTTCGTCTACCGCCGCCGTGCCTGGAGCGAGGGCGAGCAGACCTGGCTTGGCCACGAGCGCAAGCGCGGCGCCATCCTCCACTTCAACGACCTGCTGCTCGGCCAGACATCGGAAGAAGACAAAGCCAAGCGCTTCCGCGCCGAGACCATCAGCCAATGGCTGAGGGCAGTGGAAAGTGATGCTGCCGCGACCGGAAAACTTTCCACTCCCAACTCTCAACCTTCCGCCACCCCCATCCGCTTCGTCATCACCCTCGACACCGACACCGAACTCGTGCTCTACTCGGCGCAGAAACTCATCGGCGCCATGGCGCACCCGCTCAATGTGGCGCAGCTGTCGAAGGACGGCAAGCGCGTCGACCGCGGCTACGGCATCATGCAGCCGCGCGTCAATGTCGACGTCGAGGTGACCAACAAGAGCCGCTACGCCCAGCTGATGGCCGGACTCGGCGGACTGGACGTCTACACCACCGCCAGCTTCGAACTCTATCAGGACATATTCAACGAGGGCACCTTCTGCGGCAAGGGCATCTACGACCTGCGCGTCTTCCAGCAGGTGCTGAAGGGCACCTTCCCGGAGAACCTCATCCTCAGCCACGACCTGCTCGAGGGCTGCCACATACGCTGCGGACTCATCAACGACGTGGAAGTATTCGACGACAACCCCTCCAACTACATCGACGACGCCAAGCGCCACCACCGCTGGACCCGCGGCGACTGGCAAATCATCTCATGGCTCGGACGCCGCGTGCGCAACGAACGTGGCGAGCACGTGAAAAACCAGGTGAACACCATCGGCCGGTGGAAGATATTCGACAACCTGCGCCGCTCGGTGCTGAGCCTGAGCATCATGGTCGTACTGCTGGTGGGCTTCAGCGGACTGACGAGGCTGAGTCCGGTATGGTACCTCGTCGCGGCGC
Organism: Bacteroidales bacterium; assembly: GCA_017501495.1. GTDB lineage: Bacteria > Bacteroidota > Bacteroidia > Bacteroidales > P3 > Colimorpha. The sequence continues at coordinate 2,404 of JAFVWV010000147.1, forward strand.
TTGTGGCCGTGGCCTCGCCGATAGTGTTCTTCATCATAGGGCAGATAACCAAGCTGCCGCGCTTCGGGCGACGCTACAAATACTACATGACCCTCATGCGTGGCTTCCGCGTCATCGTCTACCGCTCGGTGGTGCAGTTCGCACTGCTGCCCAAGGAGGCCTGGATGTACACCGACGCCGCCGTGCGTGCCTGCTGGCGCATGTGGGTCAGCAAGCACGATCTTCTGGCATGGATCACCAGCGACGAAGCCGCCAAAAGCACCAAAGGAACCCTCGGCGACTATCTGGGCAAATTCTGGTTCAACTATGTGGCGGCAGCCGCGCTGACGGCGCTGGCGATAGGCTCCGGACACTGGACGCCATCCACCGCCATAGCCACCGCATTCTGCGCACTGGCATGGTGCGGTGCACCATTCTTTATGTACTGGCTCGGCAAAAAATTCCCGCAAGAGCGCAAAACCCTCGGCAAACAGGAGACCGACGATGTGCGCCGCCTGGCGCAAGACACGTGGCACTTCTTCGACCGCCACATCACCGAAGAGACACACTGGCTGGTGCCCGACAACTACCAGGTGGGGCGCGAGCCGCTGACCGACTACAAGACCTCGCCCACCAACATCGGCTACTCGCTCACCGCCGTCGTCAGCGCCGCCGAGTTGGGCTTCATCCCGCAAGAAGAGGCCATCCGCCGCCTGGAACGCATAATAGGCACCGTGGAGCAACTGGAGAAATGGAACGGCCACCTATACAACTGGTACGACATCCACACCCTGGCCAAACTGCCCAACTTCTTCGTCAGCACCGCCGACAGCGGCAACTTCGTGGCATGTCTGTATGTCGTAAAAGGCTGGCTGGAAACCATCGACGGGAAAGAGCGCGGCGAGGACACCGACGCCCTGCTCTCCAAGGTGCATCGCCTCATCGGACAAACCGACTTCGGCAAGCTCTACAACCACGAGCTCGACGTGTTCAGCATCGGCTACGACGACGGCGCACACACACTGCTGCCCTACCACTACAACAACTTCGCATCAGAAGCGCGATTGACATCATTCCTCACCATCTCGCAAGGCGACGCCCCATACAAGCACTGGTTCTGCCTCGACAAGACCCTCGTGCAATACAAAGGCTACAAAGGCGTGGCATCGTGGTACGGCACGATGTTCGAATACTTCATGCCGCTCATATTCCTGCCCACCTACAAGCACACACTGATGGACGAAACCTACAGCTTCGCCATCCGCGCCCAACGCGCCTTCTACAAGCCATGGGGCATCAGTGAGACTGCCTACAATGAACTGGACGACGCCAAGAACTACAAATACCACGCCTTCGGCGTTCCCTACCTCAAATTCCAGAACACCACGCCCGACCGCATCGTCGTGTCGCCCTACAGCTCGCTGCTCGCCATAGGCATCGACGACCGCGCCGTGTACGACAACATGCAGGCCCTGAAACACATGGACATGTATGACGAATACGGCTTCTTCGAAAGCTACGACGAGGAAGACCACGTGCCGGTACGGGCACACTACGCCCACCACCAGGGCATGATACTGGCCTCGCTGGCCAACTACCTGCACGGCAACTGCATACAACGCTGCTTCATGAACGAGCCGGCGATGCAGTCGATGGCCACCCTGCTGAAAGAGAAAGCCCAGGTGAAGCCATACATAGACCTGAAGGTGACCCAATACAAGCGCTACCAATACAGCAAGGTGCAGACCGATAGCGACGCCCGCGAATACGACGGCATAGCCGGTGTGCCGGAGATAGGCGTAGTGAGCAACGGCCAATACACAGTGATGATGAACGACCGCGGAAGCGGCTTCTCGCGCTACCGCAACATACTGCTCGGCCGCTACCGCAAAATCTCGGCCGACCACTACGGCACCTATCTATATATCCGTGACCTGCATAGCGACCGCCTCTGGAGCGCCACCTACGCGCCGCTCGACGTACTGCCCGACGGCTACCGCGTGAGCTTCGCCAGCGACAAGATATGCTACAGCCGCACCGACGGCGACATGGTCACCAAGACCGAGGTGACCGTGCTCAAAGACCGCAGCGCCGAACTGCGCCGCTTCACCTTCACCAACAACGGGCCACGCGATGTGGAACTCGAACTGACCACCTACGGCGAAGTGGTGCTCGGCACCGCCGAGGAAGACGAGAACCACCGCGTCTTCAACGCCATGAAAATCGAGTCGGACTACGACGCCGAACACCAGGCCCTGCTCTTCAGCCGCCCCGGCTCGGCCGGCACCCACCACTATATGATGCACCGCCTCTGGGCCGAAGGAGCCGAATACGTGGAGTACGAGACCTCGCGCCTGAAATTCCTCGGCCGCGGCAACAGCCTGCGCCACGCCGACATCATCGACGGCCGCCGCACCCTGACCTCGACAGTAGGCACCACCCTCGACCCCATCATGAGCATGCGCCGCCGCATACACGTGCCGGCGGGCTCGAGCACCGAGGCCTACATCGTGACTGCCTTCGGCAAAGCACGCGAACAGTTGCTGCAGCTCTGCGACCAATACCAGACGCCGGCCGACGTCGAACACGCCTTCCAGACCTCGTCGGTGTTCAACAACATGCGCTGGCAGCACTCGCTGCTGCGCGGCAGCCAGATGCGCCTCTACTGCAACATAGCCAAATACATGGCCCAGACCGCCACCCTCGGCAACGACCGCGAGGCGCTGCTCGCACAGAACACCCTCCCGCAGAGCGGTCTCTGGCGCTTCGGCATCAGCGGCGACCTGGCCATACTGCTGCTCGAGGTGGACAGCATGGGCCGCTCCGGCTACGCCAAAGAGCTGCTCCGCGCTTTCGAATATTATAAGGTACACGGCCTGATGCTCGACCTCGTCATCATCAACGACGCCCCCGAAGCCGAACGCGACGCGCTGACGGCCTTCATACGCAGCATGGCCGACACCGAGCACCTCTGGGTGCAGCACACCGACGTGGGCCACGTCTACATACTCAACGGCAACGACATCAGCGACGCCGAGCGCACCCTGTTGCGCACCGTGGCCCACCTCTCGTTCGACACCGCTTCGGGCCTGCGCATCGACGAGCAGATTGCACGCCTCGAAGAAGCCAACATGCACTACCAGGACAAGGCCGAATACCCTGTGCTCAAGCCCAAGAAAGACTTCCGCGTGTGGAGCAACCTCGAATTCTACAACCAATACGGCGGCTTCGACCGCGACGGACGAGACTACGTGGTGACCAACACCAACACCCCCATGCCTTGGATCAACGTGGTGGCCAACGAGCAGCACTTCGGCTTCATCGTCAGCTCCACCATGGCCGGATTCACCTTTGCCCACAACGCGCAGCAGTTCAAACTCACCGGCTGGAGCAACGACATCGTGCGCGACAACAGCGGCGAGATGCTCCTCATCAACCGCCGCCTCTTCGTGCCCGCCACCGCGCGCCACAGCCAGGGCTGGTCGGCCTTCGACGCCGAATACGACGACATGACCGTCATGGTGCGCCTCTTCGCCGCCACAGACCGCATGGAGAAATACTACCAGATAAAAATAGCCAACAAAACCGACGCGCCCATGCAGGTGCAGCTCGACATGGTCTACAAGCTCGTGCTCGGCATGTGCGAAGAGAAGACCGCCCGCTACCTGCACTCCGTGTGGGACGAGGCCTCGAACTCCGTGCTCGTGCGCAACGTCTACCACGCCGTCTACAGCGACCAGACCGTCCGCCTCACTGCCACCGACCCCCTCACCACCCACACCCTCCACCACACCAACCGCAAAAGCATCGGCCTCACCCTCGACATACCCGCCGGGGGCGAGAGGGAAACCGCCTTCATAATCAAAGTGGAAAGCAAAGACAATTTTGAAATTCGAAATTCGAAATTCGAAATTCAGAATTCGAAAGCGAGTGCTGACGCGCCAGCCACTAACACAATAACGCAATCACACAATAACGCAATCACCACACTGAAAGACATCTACGCCGAATTCGACCGCGTGGTCGCCTACTGGGACGACAAACTGACCCACATACAGGTCGAAACCCCCGACCGCAGCCTCAACCACATGCTCAACCGCTGGTACCTCTACCAGGTCTACGCCTCGCGCCTCTTCGCCCGAGCCGGATTCTACCAGGTCGGCGGCGCCACCGGATTCCGCGACCAGCTGCAGGACGTCATGTCCGTCCTCTACAGCGACCCACAGTACGCCCGACACCAGATACTCGACCACGCCGCCCACCAATTCCCCGAAGGCGACGTGCTCCACTGGTGGCACGAAAGCATGCACCTCGGCGCACGCACCACCTTCAGCGACGACTACCTCTGGCTCATCTACGTCACCTACCAATACATCACCGTCACCGGCGACCGCTCCATCCTCGACGAAGAAGTGCCCTTCTGCCAGGCCGAAAAACTCGCTCCAGGCGAAGCCGAACGCGGAGTCAATTACCAATTACGAAAGCTGAATTCAGAAAAAGAAGGCGAGCATAATTCAGACTTCAACATTCAACATTCAACACTGTACGAGCACCTGCGCCGCGCCATCGACCGCGCCATGCACCGCACCGGCCGCCACGGCCTGCCCCTCATGGGCTGCGGCGACTGGAACGACGGCATGAGCCGCGTCGGCGTCCTCGGCAAAGGCGAGAGCGTCTGGGTCGCCTTCTTCCTCGTCGACCTGCTGCCGAAGATGGCCGAACTCTCGGCAGGCAACCCCACCTACCAGAAAGAACTCACCGACTTCCGCAGCAGCCTTGTCGACGCCCTGCAGCACTCGGCATGGGACGGTGCATGGTTCCTCCGCGCCTTCTTCGACGACGGCTCGCCCATGGGCAGCCGCAACAACGTCGAATGCCAGATAGACCTCATCTGCCAGGCATGGGCCATCCTCACCGGCGTAGCCACCGACCAGCAGCGCCAGTCCATCCTCCGCGAGACCGACGCACGACTCGTCAACCGTGAACACGAAATCATACAGCTCCTCACCCCCCCCTTCAAAAACTCGCAGCCCTCGCCAGGCTACATAGCCAACTACCCCGTCGGCGTGCGCGAAAACGGCGGCCAGTACACCCACGGAGCCATGTGGTACATCATGGCCCAGCTCCAGGAAGGCCGCACCGACATGGCCTACTACCTCTACTCCATCATCAACCCCATCCACCGCACTCACTCCCCCGCCGACGTGCTCAAATACCAGGTCGAACCCTACTGCATGGCAGCCGACATCTACAGCAACCCCCAGCACCCAGGCCGCGGCGGCTGGACCTGGTACACCGGCTCCGCCTCATGGGCCTACAAGACCGGCGTAGAAAACATACTCGGCCTGCACCTCGCAGGAGACCGCCTCGTCGTCGACCCGCGCATACCCTCCGACTGGCCCGGATTCACCGTCAGCATCCGCTACCGCTCCGCCACCTACACCATCAACTACCGCCGCAGCGGTGCCGCCGCCGAGCCGACCGAGATAACCCTCGCCGACGACGGCCGCGAACACACCGTCGACATCGGATGACGCACCAGTCGACGCCACAGCCACAGCCTTGGGGCATACCCCCGAGGCTGTTTTTTTATCCCGACAGGCGGTGTACGTTAAGATGACTTCTATAAATTGCCTCGAAGAGGCATTACTCTCAATAACTCCACACGGAAGTGTGGGGTAAATCAAACAGATGCTCACCCGCGTCTCGGAGAGACGCTACTAAAAGTGAATTAATAGAACCACCCTTAACATAAAAACAGTTAAAATTTTGTTAAATTATACTACCTGGTTCCGATTTCAGCCCCTACCGGGAGCGCATATCAACGATACATCAACGATATA
>JAFVWV010000148.1 GCA_017501495.1 Bacteroidales bacterium
GCTCGCGGTTCTCGTCGAGGTAGCCGATGAAGTCGCGCAGGCCTTTCTCGCTGTAGAAGTGGTCTTCGCGGGTGGGCTTTTCCAGCGTGGCGGCGTCCTCGATGGTGGCATCGGCCGGCAGGCGCCAGTCGCAGATGTTGATTTTGATGCCTTTGTTGAGGTAGGCCAGCTCGCGCATGCGGTCGAGCAGCGTGTCGTATTTGTACTCCGTGACGGTGAAGATCGATGCGTCGGGGTGGAAGGTCACCTTCGTGCCGCACTTGTCGGTGGTGCCGATTTCCTTGACGGCGTAGAGGGGCTTGCCATTCGAGTATTCCTGCTGGTAGACCTTGCCGTCGCGGTAGACGTTGACGGTCATGTGGTCCGAGAGGGCGTTGACGCAGCTCACGCCCACGCCGTGCAGGCCGCCGCTGACTTTGTAGCTGTTCTTGTTGAACTTGCCGCCGGCGTGCAGCACCGTCATCACCACCTCGAGGGCCGAGCGGTGCTCCTTTTCGTGCATGTCCACGGGTATGCCGCGACCGTTGTCTTCGACGGTGATCGAGTTGTCGGGGTTGATCTGCACGTCAATCTGCGTGCAGTAGCCGGCAAGTGCCTCATCTATAGAGTTGTCCACCACCTCGTAGACCAGGTGGTGCAGGCCGCGCTCGTTGACGTCGCCGATATACATGGCGGGGCGCACTCGCACCGCCTCCAGTCCTTCCAGTACGGTAATGTTACTCGCACTATAGTCAGTTCTCTGATTTTCGCTCATATAGCCGTTTATTCTTTGTTTTCGTTTAAAGTGCAAAGATACGACTTTTTTCCGAATCGGAGACTGATTTATTATATAATGTTTTCAACAATTAATCAACAGCGCCGCCGTTTGCCGGGCTCGCCGGCCTCCGACGGGCGTCACAGTCCGCCGATGTCGAACAGCGTCGGCTGCTGCGCCGCTGGCTGGGGCTGGGTGTCAGGCTGGGCAGGCTTGTCTGAGTAATCTGAGTAATCTGAGTAATCTGAGTAATCAGAATACTCAGAATACTCAGATTTCCCCGATTCCACCGATTTCCCCGGTGCCTCCGGCCGCTCTGCCGACGGGCTGTCGCTCCGGGCCACGCTGCCGGCGTATATCGTCTCCGACATCTGGCCCTGCTGGTTCTGCGTCATGCCGTAGAGGTGCAGCTCCTTGCCGGCGAAGATGTCTGGCAACGAGATGGCTATGCGCTTTTCGCGCCGATGCACCGGCGCCGACAGGAACCCCAACTGCAGCTCATGGCTGTAGGCGTAGAGGTACACGTAGTCGTAGTTGTCGGCTGCGGTGAGCCGCAGTGGGTTCTTCTCGAAGCTGATGGTCAGCGTGTTGCCGCTGTCCACCGCCGCCTCGCCGAAGGCCACCGGCGCCGCCGGCCCGGCACTCAGCCGCAGGGTGGGGTAGTCGACCGTGAACCGACCATTCACCAGGCTGAATGCCTGCTGGTTGAGACTCACGAAGACATTGTGCGCCGTCATGTCGGCCTCGTCGGCCAGGGTGCGAAGGCCCAGGGTCACGGCCTGCCCCATGCGCGACGCCAGCCGCACCTCTTCCTTGAACATCCCGCGATGCTCCATCTGCTTCTCTGTCCGTGGGTTGCGCATGTGGCCGGGCCGTGCGCGCACACACCACACTCCCTTCCACCGGTAGCCCACAATATTCCCGATCCGGCCGTTGAAGCCGCCAAGAAATCCTTCTGTCTGTCTTGCCATGATCTGCTGTTTTTTAATTATATTCTGTCTGCATAAACGTACTATTCGACATATTATTGCCTACAGATGAAAATTTTTATAAACTTTATGTATTGAGCATAGTAAGAGCATAGTAAGACTATGTCCCTTTTATTGCCGCATATTCAGACTGTTGCCGACGGGCGGAAAACGCCGTTTCCGGAGCCCGCGGCATTTTTCGCTGCGGGTTTGCCGCCGGCGTCGGCGCGGCGCTTTTCCGGGTCGCGGCTGAAATATTATTTGCGTATATAGATTTTATTTCATATATTTGCAGAGTTGAAATATGAGACGGATTTTGCTCATAGTGTTGATTGTCATGGGCTTCGGCGTCGCACAGGCGCAGGAGTTCCGCTGCAGCGTGCAGGTCAACTACCAAAAACTGCTCACCACCACGCAGGCCTACGAGAGCGCGAACGACAAAAAAGTGTTCGACGCCATGAAGCAGGCCATCGAGGATTTCGTGAACGGGCGTCGCTGGACGAATGTCGACTTCCAGCAGGTGGAGCAGCTCGACTGCTCTATCTCGCTGGTGCTCAACACCCGCAGCAGCGCCACCGACTTTGCCGGGCAGCTGCAGCTGCAGCTCCGCCGCCCGGTCTACAACTCGACCTACACCACCGGCCTCTTCAACTATATGGAGAGCGGCAACTTCACCTTCAGCTACAACGAGAGCCAACCCCTTGATTTCGACCTCGGCAACTTCTACGGCAACCTTTCGTCGACCCTCGGCTACTATTGCTACATCATGCTCGGCATCTACTTCGACAGCTACGCGCTGAACGGCGGCGAACCGTTCTACCAGCTGGCGCAGCAGGTGCAGCAGGCCGCCGAAGGCAGCGGCTACGTCGGCTGGAGCAGCAGCGAGGGGCAGAAAAGCCGCTACTGGTTCATGGAGAACCACACCAACGGTGCCTACACCGACCTGCACGAGGCCTACTACAACTACCACCGCCTCGGGCTCGACATGATGACCAAAGACCAGACCGCGGCGCGGCAGGCCATCATCAACTCGCTGCGCAACCTGCAGCAGGTCAATAAGGTGCGCTCCAACCTGACCAGCGTGCAGCAGTTTGTCGACGTCAAGGTGCAGGAGCTCATCTCCATCTTCACCCCCGCGCCGGCGGCCGAGCGCAAGCAGGTCTACGCCCTCGTCAAGTCGGTCAGCCCCATCAACGCCGTGAAAATGAAAGACTTCGAAAACGCCAAATAGCAGCCGCACTAACTAATTAATATATTGACGAATTACCGAGTTTACGAATTAACGCATTAAAAACCAATATATATCATGACCCAAATACCGATACAGAAAGAGACGATAGACCGCATTGCCGCGGCCAACAAAATCAAGAACCCCGGCAAGGCCAGCATCCGCGAGATGCGCAAGATGATACAGGACGTGGAGAAAGAGACCGGCGTCCGCTTCGTGAAGATGGAGATGGGCATCCCCGGCCTGCCCGCCCCGCAGGTGGGCGTCGAGGCCCAGATTGAGGCCCTGCGCAGCGGCGTGGCCAGCATCTACCCTGAAATCTACGGCACCGCCGACTTCAAGCAGGAGGCCGCCCGCTTCGTCAAGAACTTCCTCGACATCGACGTCACGCCCGACTGCTGCGTGCCCACCGTGGGCTCCATGCAGGCAGGCTTCGCCAGCTTCCTCACCCTCACCCGCTACGACGCCAAGAAGACCAAGGTCCTCTTTATCGACCCCGGCTTCCCCGTGCAGAAGCAGCAGTGCCGCGTGCTCGGCATCCCCATGAAGACCTTCGACGTCTATGAGTACCGTGGCGACAAGCTGCGCGACAAACTCGAAGAAGAGCTGCGCGACGGCGACGTGGCCTGCCTCATCTACAGCAGCCCCAACAACCCCGCCTGGTTCTGCTTCACCGAGCATGAGCTCCAGATCATCGGCGAGATGGCCAACAAGTACGGCGTGGTGGTTCTCGAAGACGACGCCTACTTCCTGATGGACTTCCGCAAGGACTACTCCGTCCCCGGTAAGGCACCCTTCCAGCCCACCGTGGCCAAATACACCGACCGCTATGTGCTGATGATCAGCGGCTCCAAGAGCTTCAGCTACGCCGGCGAGCGCATCGCCATGATGATCTGCAGCCCCACGCTGTTCAACATGGAGTGCCCCGACCTGGCCCGCTACTACAGCCAGACCCAGCTCGGCCGCGCCCTCATCTTCGGCACCCTCTACTGCCTCTCCAGCGGCACCGCCCACAGCGTGCAGTACGCCATGGCCGCCATGCTCAAGGGCGCCAACGACGGCACCTTCAACTTCGTCAAAGACATCAAGGAATACGGCGAGAAGGCCAACGTCATGAAGAAGCTCTTCACCGACAACGGCTTCTACATCGTCTACGACAAGGATATGGGCGAGGACATCGGCGACGGCTTCTACTTCACCTTCTGCTATCCCGGCTTCGAAGGCGTCGACCTGCTCAACGAGCTCATCCGCTACGGTGTCAGCGCCATCGCCCTCGACATCACGGGCAGCCACAAGCAGGGCATCCGCGCCTGCGTGGCCCTGGTGCAGCGCGACCAGTTCCCCGACCTCAAGGTGCGCCTCGAACAGTTCCACAAAGACCATCCGGTGAAATAAAACTCTTTCACCGACAGTCATAAAAAAAGGACGCCGAGGCCCGCAATGGCCTCGGCGTCCTTCTTTTGTCCTTCTGCGCGGCAGCGACGCCCCGCAGAAGACTGAGATGTTCATTGTGTTGTTTCTGTTTTCACTGCCGTCCGCAAGGATGGCAGCTGGTTTTCATAATGGCGCATCTTTTTATATTGGCTCTACCCAGTCGCAGGCACTGTCCGTTTGTTTATGCCACACTCCCTTGTCGTCAGCATATACGTCTTCGCTGCAAATATCAATTGGGTCACAGGTGAACTTTATGTAGTTGCTGCCGTCATCTGCTGTTTCGACAAATATGAAAATATCGCCCACCTCTGTAAGGAATACTACCTGCTGTTCTCCGTTGTAGAATACGGTGCCATAGTCCACCACGTCATACTTCACGCCTTTCCATTCCAATGTTTCCACGGCTCCACTAAAATAATACGCACGGTCATCGTACACAACAAACCTGTCATCGCCCATATCGATGCTGTCTTTCTCCAGATTTGGATGGTATTTGATGTAAACGACTTGCAAGGAATTTGGTTTTTTCAATTCTTTGAAGTGGTATTCATTCGTGACGAGAACGGACGATGGCTCGCACGGTTGCATGGTGTCTGCGGCTGTGTTGTCACCCGTCCCGCTCTTGCAGGTGGTCATCATTCCGATGGCGCACACCATAGCGCCGAACAAAAAGAGTTTCTTCATTGTCTGTCTGTGTTTATTGTTTCTGTTCCTTCGGCAGCGACGAGCCGCAGAAGACTGATATGTTCATGCTATTTCTTTGAAAACATCACTAATAAATTAAAACGTACCCTTACAGGTTTTCCTCTTTGGAATCCTGGAACCCATTTCGGCATGGAATTAACCACACGAAGAGCCTCTTCCTCGCATCCACCACAAAGGTCCTTCAACACATGGGCATTTGTGATAGATCCATCTCTTTCAACAACGAACTGCACATACACCCTCCCATTCTCGCATCTGGCACCGTCAGGATATTTAGTATTTTCTTCAAGATATTTGTATAATGCTTCCATGCCACCAGGAAACTCCGGGTCGTCTTCCACTATGGTGAATATCTCGTTATCGTCATACAAGGGCTTCTCATCAGGAGGATAGGGGCACACTAAAAATTCATACCCATCCACACCGTAAGAACGGCAGCAGTTACGATCCTCATTCCTATATTTACTTACCTCCAATTCCGACTTCTTTCCGTTATACTCAACTTCGTAGACATAGTCATACCCAACATCATCACAGCCATGGGAGATAATCCATTCTTGAGGTTCACCTTTCAGTCTTATCTTTTTGTACTCGAACTGTGCAAATCTGAACGTAGAACTGTCCTCCACGACATATTTCGCTGGCCATTCCTCTGCATTTTCACGCCAATCTTCTTCATAAAGTACCACCCCATTGTGATAAACCGAATGAACATAGAAAGTGTCTCCTTGCGCCTCGGCACTGGCGACGAGTGTAAAAAAGACCGCGCATATGAGCATTATCTTCTTCATTGTCTCAATGTATGTTTGTTTCTTCGGGCTCGACGAGCCGCAAAAGACTGATATGTTCATTGTGTTGTTTCTGTTTTCATTGCTGTCTGCTGGTATGCCACGCGATATTGTGGAGCGAGGGGTGGCAGCCGTTTTGAATTGCTTTATGGCCTTAGTCGATGCGAACAAATGTGACCGTGTTTGTTGCCATGCATTCTTCGGTGGAATCTTTTGAAACAAGGATCATCTTGTCTGTTGACAGGGTGTCTATTGTCCACCAACTGCATTCCGCATCTCCGCCACAATGTTCCGGGTCCATCAAAAGGCTATCGTTTGAGAGGAGATATGTATAAGAATGGGATTCTTCTGGGAAAATCTCATCGTAATGTCCGTCATCATATATCCGCCAATTGAACTCTGGATTAGCACTCCAGTCTTTTGAGCCGGGACAATTGCATTTGAAGTCCCACCAAACAGCCTCCCATTCGCCAAAGAGAAGCGTTTTGTCGATGGTTTTTGCTTCTTGCTTATTGGGGGCTTGTCCACTCTTGCAGGCGGTCATCATTCCGATGGCGCACACCATAGCGCCGAACAAAAAGAGTTTCTTCATTTTAGTGGTTTATGGCTAAATATGGGTATGTTCAATCTATACACTGAGTATAACGTATTGTGTCCAATGTCCCACTATCGAGGTATCGGACCACCATGGCATCGCAATCGACACCGCTACGGTGGAGGGTGACTCCATGACTGGCCATTTGATAAGGTTCGGCTTGTGGGCTGATGAGGGCCGTCTCGTACCACAAGAACCTCTCTCTTTTGGGGCCCATCATCTGCCAATATTGCCCAGTTACATCCTCAGTGTAGGTGATACAAAGCCATGGTTCATCGTTGAAAATGATTTCTTCTGCTTGGCAAATGTAACTAATGCTGTCAGATATATAATAATTCATTCCGTCTAAGGCAAGGCTCGGCGAGCCATCGTTGTCCCATTCAATATGCATGGGCAAACCCGCGGCTTTCAATGCCGAATCAATGATTTCCGGAGTATCTTCCGGCCCGAAAGTGGCACTTTTTATCACCTCCGCCTCTTCGAATTCTATGTTGCCACCCGTATTCGTGACGAGAACGGACGATGGCTCGCACGGTTGCATGGTGTCTGCGGCTGTGTTGTCACCCGTCCCGCTCTTGCAGGCGGTCATCATTCCGATGGCGCACACCATAGCGCCGAACAAAAAGAGTTTCTTCATTGTCTGTATGTGTTTATTGCTTCATTCGTGCATTTATACTTTGTTGTTTCCTTCGCATAAACAATGTGGTTGCAAAAATGACCAGGGCATAAATGACGGCAGGCGTCACGGACATAAACCATATACTATCCCAAATTCCACTATTAAATATGGAGGAAGTGAGTGTGAAGCAATTGAACAACGGAAACCCCAACGGGATAATCAGGAACATACCAATTGCAAAAGCAAGGGATTCGAAAGGGAATACGGCAAAACCCACGAGCATCACGGCCAATGGGAAAAGGTAGAGTAGCCTTGTATTGCCCCTGCGCTTGAACATCAGGGCGGGACCGATGCCGTGGATAAGCGCGGCGGCGATGCCAATGACCATAAACCAAAAGCCTGCCCAAAAGCCGTCGCCCTCGTCGTCGGCAAGCACGCTCCATTCGGTCGTCAGCAGCAGGATGAGGAATGCAGCGATATTGAGCACCGTGTAGATGAGCACAAACGTTCCATAGAACGACAGTCCTTTGTTGTCAGTTTTTTCTTCGTACATTGTCTGTCTGTGTTTATTGATTATGTCCATTTTGTTGTTTTATCCGGTCATTTTCACCGCGCACGGGTGCGGGGTGGCGTTTCAGGGCTGCCGCCCGTGAGGATGGCAGCCGTTGGTTCATTTCTTCGACTTTCGATATTGCTTGTGGTACTTCCTCAGTTGCCGTTTCAGAAAGAGATGTGTCGGTTCCATAACAGCAAAACGATACTCCATACCTTTGATCGGTTCCACAATTATGTAGTAGTAATAATACCAACGAAAAGTTTCTTTCGAGAATTGTTTGATATTTGACCACTCAATGTCAATTGTACCGAGGTCCTCCCATTCGTAGTCTTTTGTCCGTCTTTGCACATGTTCTATACGCAAAAAATCGGGACAGACGACAATGGTGTTTCTTTTTCTCACGATGGCATAGATGATGTAATGAAGCAAACTGACGGCTGCAACTCCAAGCAATATATATTCCCATATGTCGTGCGAGTATGCAAACCAAAGCCACGCCCATGACGCTAACATGACGACC
>JAFVWV010000149.1 GCA_017501495.1 Bacteroidales bacterium
CTTTTGTAATCGTTGAATTATCGTTGAAATATCGTTGATGTATCGTTTATATGCACTACCGGTCGGCTACCGGATGGCTGCTATATATAATAAAATTTCAACAAAAAGGCCAACATTCCGGATTTTTGCGTATTTTTGCAGAATTACCCGATATGGGCATACCTGCATTAAAGATTAATACACAAAGAATTATGACACAAATAAAATCTAAAACAGACTGGAAAAAAGAAGTCTACGCCTACATTCTGCTGATTGTGGGCAGCGCATTGTTCGCAGCTGGCGACGTGATGTTCGTCAACCCCTACATGATGGCCCCCGGCGGCACCTACGGTCTCTCCAACGTATTCAGCACCCTCTGGGGCGGCAAGATATCGATATGGGCCATCTGCATGGATGTGCCGCTGCTGATCATCGGCACATGGATTCTCGGGCCCAAGTTCGGCGTGAAGACCATCATCTCCACCTTCCTCATCTTCGGCTTCACCTTCGTCATCGAAAGCTGGCTGTGGGGCTACAACCCGGTGATCCACGACGGTCCGATAGTGGCCGCACCCATCGAGGGCCTTTCGATGGTGCAGACGCACGACGGCATGTGGTTCGTGCCCGACTACTTCCTCAACACCGTGGTGGCAGGCCTGATTTACGGCGTGGCCATCGGCATGATCTTCCGTAGCGGCGCCACGAGCGGCGGCTCGGACATCATCTCGATGATTCTGCACAAGTACACCAAAATCTCGCTCGGCACCCTGGTGACCATCGTCGACGGATGCATCACGCTGAGCACCCTCATCGCCTTCGGCGACATACGCCTGCCCATCTACTCCATCATCATCATCTTCATCGAAGGCAAGGTGATCGACCTCGTGGTCGACGGCATGAAGAGCTACAAGACCATGTTCATCGTCACCGACCAGATGGACACCGTGCGCGACTACATCATCAACGACCTCCATCGCGGCGGCACCTACCTGCAGGGCAAAGGCCTCTACCAAGGCAACGAACGCAACATGATCTACGTCACCCTCGAGCGCCCCGACATGGTCAAACTGCGCGCCAAGCTGCACGAGCTCGACCCGCAAGCCTTCGTCAACGTGGTGGACAGCAGCGAGATTCTCGGCCAGGGTTTCAAGGCCCTGCCAAAAGAGTGACCACCGGCACAATAAAAACAGCCAATCCGCGTTAAAGAAACCATGAAGGTACTCCAGCTCTGCACCAAACCGCCATATCCGCCGGTCGACGGCGGCACCATCGCGATGCACAGCATCACGCAGGGGCTGCTGGCCGCCGGATGCGAGGTGCGCGTGCTGACGGTGGAGACCGACAAGCACCCCCTGCGGAGCGAAGCCGTAGACGAGCACTACAGGCAGCAGACGCACATAGAAAGCGTGTACATAGACCTCGGGGCGAAACCCCTGCCGGCCCTGATGGCGATGATGTGCGGCGAGTCGTATCACGTCAAACGCTACGTAAGCCCAGCCTTTGCCGAAAAGCTGCGCCGGGTGCTGCAGGAAGAGGAGTTCGACATAGTGCACGTCGAAAGCATATTCCTCACACCCTACGTGCCACTCATCCGCCGCCATTCGCAAGCCAAAATCATACTGAGAGCCCACAACGTGGAGCACATGATCTGGCGGCGGGTGGCACAGAGCACGCGCCACGGGCTGAAGCGCTGGTACCTCAAGCACCTGTCGCTCACCCTGCGGGCCTACGAAGTGGAGCACGTGAACGACTACGACGGCGTGGTATGCATCACGCGCAACGACGCCGAACGCTTCCGCGCCGACGGCTGCCGCCGCCCTATAACCGACATACCCTTCGGCATCGAGCCCGAAGAAGTGACGCACGCAGAGGTGGAACGCGGCTCGCTCTTCCACATCGGCGCCATGGACTGGATTCCCAACCAGGAAGGCATCGAATGGCTGCTCGACGAAGTGTGGCCAGCCGTGCACCGCGAAGTGCCGCAGACCCATCTCTACCTGGCCGGACGCAAAATGCCGCAGCGCTGGATGGACGCTTCGATCGACGGTGTGACGGTGGTGGGCGAGGTGCCCGACGCCATGTACTTCATCGGCAGCAAGCAAATAAACATAGTGCCCCTGCTCAGCGGCAGCGGCATACGGGTCAAGATAATCGAGGCCATGTCGGTAGGCAAAACAGTAATCAGCACCACCGTTGGCGCGCAGGGCATCGACTACACCGACGGTGTGAACCTGCTCATCGCCGACACGCCCGCCGACTTCGCACGGCAGGTGCGCCGCTGCATGGACGACCCCGAATACTGCGACAGCGTGGGCCGGGCCGCCGCACGGCTCGTCGCCGAACGATACAACACAAGCAAGCTCACACAAGAGCTGCTGCAATTCTATAATTCAAGATTGGAACAATGAGAAAGATACTGTTGACAATGACGATGGCCGCCATGGCCATGCTGGCTGCGGCCCAAGTGGGCATCCCCGGCACCCAAACCACCATACGCCTCAACAGCGAAGACTGGCGCTACCTGCGCACCTTCAAACTCGACGACGGAGCCGACATCTACCTCTACTACTACATAGGCCATACCGTGGTCGACGGCGAAGGCGACACCGTACTGCCATTCCTGAGACTCTACGTCAACGAAGGGTACGACGGCGACATCTACGAGCTGGCCTACGACCGCTACATGCAGCAGCCATTCCAGTCGCTCAACGAATACACCCACGGCCCCGGCCTGCCAAAAAAAGGAGGCCTGGGCTACGACGGCGTCTACACCAACCCGTCGGACCAAAAAAACTACCGCTTCCTGATGACCTACTTCATAGACCAGGGCACAGCCGTGGAGATGCGCCTCGAAACCACCGTGGACACCTATGAGGAGATGGAATTCGAATTCAAAGACATTCTCGGCACATTAAAATAAAACCAGATTGACAGCTATGAAGATGAAAAAAGCATTGTTTGCCGCCCTTATGTGCATGGCCGCCGCCATGGCAACGGCACAGCTCGACATTGACACCCTCGGCAACTACGAGGAGCGCTTCACCAGACTCAACAAGGCCTACGCCAAAGAGCCCGACAATGTCGAGGCTCTATACAACATGTCGCTGTTCTATTTCGACAATTCGCACCCGATGCGCAACCTGCCGATGGCCATGAAATACATACAGCGCGCCGAGGCACGCCATATAGTGCTGCTCGAAGAAGACCGGTTTGGCGAGCTCACACGACTGGCCCGCAAGAACATCACCCTCACCACTCTGCGCCAAACCAAGCAGGCCATCATCGACGCCGCCTACAACACCCTCGAGGTGCGGACCGACATGAGCCGCGTTGAATTAGACACATACCTCGACGCCTTCGGCATCGACATCGAGCTCGTGCGCCTGCTGCGTCAGCGCCGCATCAACCAGGTCTACGACGAAGACCTGCGCAAAGGCACCGCCGAAGCCTACTACCACTTCATCGACATATACCCAGGCACCAACGAAGCCGAAGAGATGGAGGAGCGTCTGTCCCGCCTGGCCCCCGGCCTGTTCGAGGGTGTGGCCAGCGAAGCCGCAGCCGACACCATTGCGGCCCGCTTCCCGCTGAGTCCTTCGATCAACCGCGCCGCCATGAAGCAGAAAAGCCGTCTGGCCTATGCCGAAGCCTCGCGCCGCAACACCATAGCAGCCTACAACGACTACCTCAACCGCTACCCCTCTGGCGACGAGAACGTGCAGGCTCGCGAAAAACTGGCACGCATGCTCGAATCGCAATTCTCCTCGCTGAGCACAACCAAAGAGTATGCCGCTTTTGTAGAAGCCAACGCCGACAACGCGCTGGCCGACTCGGCCCTGGCCGAGATGCGCCGCCTGATTGTGAAAAACCGCGACATTGAAGCCGCACGCTACTACCTCAGCCACTTCAAGCAAGACGCCCATTACGGCGATGTGTACAACATCTACTACAACTGGCACGCCGAAGAAGGCAACGGAGCACCTATCAAGCGTTTCGCCAAGGAGCACCCGGACTTCCCCTATCAGCGTGCCATCGAGGCCGACCTCGAACGGGCCGAAAAGATAGACCGCATAATGCTCTTCGAAGACTTCATCGACGTCGACTTCGAGCGCTACGCCGGCTATGTGCGCCGCCTCACCGGCAAACGGGCCGCTTTTGTGCCGCTTCAGCGCATGCTGCAAACCAAGCTGCTCACTCGCAACTATCAGGCCGCCCTCGAACGTGTACGGCAGTTCGACCTCTGCTTCGAGAGTGTCGACAACAACGAATACAACGAGCTTCTCGGCATACTGCGCGCTCCCGCCACGGGACGCAGCCTGACCAAAGAGTTCTCCGCATCATACAATATCCTCAACCCATGCGTCAATCCTGCCGACGGGCGCCTCTACTTCACCCGCTCGACCGGTTCGAGCGCCAACCGCATCTGCTATGCCGTGCGCCAAGGCAACAGCTGGCGCGCTGCCGGCGACGCCCAGTTCTCGAACACCGACAACGAAGGGCTCACCCTCTTCGGCTTCTACGACGGCGGCAAACGCATGCTCCTCGGCAGCAACGGCGATATCTGGATTGCCGAACTCGACGGCGGACAATGGCGCATCAGCGACATACCGACATACCCTGTCAACACTGACTACAACGATGTGGACGCCTACATGCTGCCCGACGGCAGCGGTATGCTGCTCGCCTCCGACCGCCCCGGCGGACAGAACCTCAACCAGAGCGGTGAATATTTCCATGGCGACACCGCCATGGCCTCCGACCTCTACTTCATACCCTACACCCAGAACGGATGGGGCACCGCCGTCAACCTCGGCATCAAGGTAAACAGCCCCTACAGCGAACGCAGCCCCATCATGAGCCGCAACCTGAAAACGCTCTATTTCGTCACCGACAGCCGCGGCCTCGGTTTCGGCGATGTCTACATGGCCACACGCAACAGCGTCGAAGACTGGGCCTCGTGGAGCACTCCCGTCAACGTGGGCAAAGAACTGAACACCGGCTTTGCCGAGAAGTGCATAAGCTTCAGCCCCGACGAGAAACGCATCTACGTCTCGTCGAACTACAGTCTCGGCCGCTACTCCTGCTATTCGTTCGCCACATCGCACAACACCACCGACTCTTACAAGACACAGACCATCGACATCCTTGGCATGGAGGGCATGCTCTACCGCGTGCGCGTGGCCGACATGACGCAGCAGAGCATCACCCAGCAGATCGACTGCCAGGGCGAGAGCCAATCGGTGGACATCAGCGTGCATAAAGACAAGCGCTACGCTGTACTGGCCGACGCCGGCATGTACTTTGTGCCGGCCATCGTGGTCGATCCACGCGTCAAGACACCGCGCCTGCGCGGCTACACATTGCCCGTGCTTGTCGGCATGGACAAGCCGCTGCCGCTGCCCGCCATCGAGTTCGAAGAGAAATCGTCCGAGATACAGCCCGTCAGCCGGATGCAACTCGAACAGTTGGCCCAATTCATCAAACACGATGCCACGTGCACCCTTGAGCTCATCGTCAACGTGCGCGGACGCGACGACGTCTACTGCTACAACCTCTCGCTCGAGCGAGGCCGCGCCATCCGCAACCTGCTGCGCGACATGAATATCGATGAAAGCCGCGTCACCATATCGGCCTACGGCAACGTCAACACCAAGAAAGGCGAGGCTCCGGGGGTATCAATCCGCTTCCGCCAACAGTGAGCAAGTTATCAACATCCGGCGGCGGATTTCTTTTTCATGCAGTAAGCCTGCATGTTAAAAAATGTTAGTAATTTTGCCGCCGAAAACCACAATAACCTGACGCCTATGGAACAACACCGCACCATCACCATCGACGGCCGCACCGTTCACTACCGCGACGAAGGCCGTGACAACACGCGCACCCTCGTGCTACTGCACGGATTCCTGCAGAGCCTCGATGTGTGGAGTTCCTATGTGCTCAGCTATATGAACCACATGCGCGTCATCACCATCGACCTGCCCGGCCACGGGCTGACCGACACCTTCTGCGACGTCCACACCATGGACTTCATGGCCAAGATAGTCAAAGATGTGCTGGCCGACGCCGGTGTCGAACAGTGTGTCATGGTAGGACACTCCATGGGCGGCTACGTGGCCCTGGCCTTCGCCGAGCGCTATCCATACACCCTCCGCGGACTCGGCCTCATCAACTCCCACGCCCTGGCCGACACCGAAGAGCACCGCCGTCACCGCGAAGAAGCCTGCCGTTCGGTGCAGGCCAACCGCGCCTCGTATATCGTGGGTTTCATACCCGGCCTCTTCGACGAGAGCCGTCAGGCTGCGCTGAGCCAGGACATCAAAGACCTGCAGGAGCAATGCCTGCTCACCAGCGCCCAATCCATCATTGCCGCACAACAAGGCATGGCCCAACGCCCCTCGCGCATACAGACCCTCGCCAACCTCGAAGTACCGACACTGTTCGTCTACGGGAAGAACGACCCGCGCATACCGCTCGAGACAGGCGTGGCCTGTGCCATGGTGCCCCGCCATTCCGAAATGCTCATACTCGACGGCGTGGCGCACATGGCCTTCATGGAAGAACGCGACTACGTCAAACCCCGCCTGCGCAACTTTGTGGATACCTGCTACTTCTGATTCTTTTACTACACACAGATAAACAATTTGGACTGGTCAAATCACAAATTTGGCCAGTCCATTTTTTTTGTCCTTTTTTTTAGTTTTATAAAACCCTGACAATCAGCAACCCAAAGTAACCATCTCCTACTCTTCGCTATACTTCCTCTTACTATACGCTATACCAACTACTACAAAAGTAAGAGGAGGTATAGCGAAGAGTAAGAGGAGGTATAGCGAAGAGTAGGAGGAGGTGACTGTCAATGTAGCCATGTACCGCTCCCCCCAGAAAAAAATTTGCCGGTTTGTTTTTTACAGCAAACCACTAACCACCAAAGAGTCAACAACCTGCATTAAAAACAAAAACAAAAATTAAAAAAAATTTTGCACATTTACAAAAAAGATGTACATTTGCCGAGTTGAAATAAATCAAATGTTTAACACAAATTATTAAATATCATGAAAGTAAACGAAATCATGGCCAATTTGGAGGCCAAACATCCTGGTGAAAACGAATACCTGCAGGCCGTCCGCGAGGTCCTCGAGACCATCGAAGAGGAATACAACAAACACCCCGAATTCGAGGCCAACAAGATCGTCGAGCGCATCGTCGAGCCCGACCGTATCTTCACTTTCCGTGTGACCTGGGTCAACGATAAGGGTGAGGTTTGCACCAACCTCGGCTACCGCGTTCAGTTCAACGCCGCCCTCGGCGCCTACAAGGGTGGTCTCCGCTTCCACAAGGCTGTGAACGTCAGCATGCTGAAGTTCCTCGGCTTCGAGCAGATCTTCAAGAACAGCCTCACCATGCTGCCCCTCGGCGGTGGTAAGGGTGGTTCCGATTTCGACCCCGTTGGAAAGAGCGACGCCGAAATCATGCGCTTCTGCCAGGCCTTCATGTATGAGCTGTGGCGCAACATCGGTCCCGATCAGGACAGCCCCGCTGGTGACGTGGGTGTCGGCGGCCGCGAAATCGGCTACCTCTATGGTGCCTACAAGAAACTCGCTCGCGAGCACTCGACCGGCGCTCTGACCGGTAAGAGCTACGGCTGGGGTGGTAGCCTCATCCGTCCCGAGGCCACTGGCTTCGGCGCCATCTACTATGTCGACCGCATGGTCCGCGAAAAGGGTGACACCCTCGCCGGCAAGCGCATCGCCCTCTCTGGCTTCGGCAACGTGGCTTGGGGTGCTGCCACCAAGGCCACCGAGCTGGGTGCCAAGGTCGTCGCCATCAGCGGCCCCGACGGTGTCTGCGAGATCGAGAACGGCATCACCAAAGAGATGATCGACTACATGCTCGACATGCGCGCCAGCAACCGCAACAAAGTTCAGGATATGTCCGACAAGTTCCCCGGCCAGGCCAAGTTCACCGCTGGCAAGAAGAGCTGGGTTGTGAAGTGCGACATCGCTATGCCCTGCGCCTTCCAGAACGAGCTCGCCGAGGAAGATGCCAAGATGCTCCTCGCCAATGGCGTGAAGTATGTTGCCGAGGTTTCGAACATGGGTTGCCAGCCCGCCGCCATCGCCGCCATCCAGGCCGCCAAGGTTCCCTTCGGCCCCGGTAAGGCTGTCAACGCCGGTGGTGTTGCCACTTCGGGTCTCGAAATCTGCCAGAACGCCGAGCACCGCAACTGGACTGCCGAAGAGGTCGACAAGAACCTCCACACCATCATGAACAACATCTACGACATGTGCGTTGAGCACGGTCGCGAGGCCGATGGTCACATCAACTACGTGAAGGGCGCCAACATCGCCGGCTTCATGCGCGTTGCCAAGGCCATGGTTGCTCAGGGTATCATCTAATTCTTGTCAACAAGATTTAGACATGATATGAACCAACGAGGAAGCCGCTCAGCTTAGTCGGAGCGGCTTCCTTATTTTTTTGCCATGCATACCTCACTACACTACCTGCTGCACAGCGGCAAAAACTCAAAGTTCACCTACTATCTGAGTGCGGTGCTGCGCGATATTGTGCCCGATGCACTCTTCCGCTCGCGCCTGCATGCCGAACTCGAACACGGCCGCAGCCTCTACGACGAGGCCTATATCGCAGACCGCGTCGACTACTACTGCCATCTGGCCGACGGTGCCACGCTTGCCGTCGATGCTCCGCGCCTGGGCGACCTGCACCTCAAAGGGCACAACAGCGCCTACTACTACGACAGCCGCGAGGTGACGCAGTGGTTCGACCCCGACCTGCGCTGGCAGTATCTCTTCGGCGACATACGCGACATACCGGCGCAACCCACCGTGGTCAAGAGCCGCAATATCGGACCCGACAACGGCAACGCCGTGCTGCTCAAGCTCGACAAGTGCCGCCATTTCGTCTTTCTCGACGACAAGATACCCTTCTCCGAGAAACGAGACACAGCCATCTTCCGCGGCCAAGTGGGCACACGACAGAACCGCATTGCCTTCGTCGAGCGCTGGGGCGGCCATCCGCGTGTCGATGCCGCCAACACCCTGGCCAAGGGTGGCCTCATGGCCAGCAACCCCGACGGCCGCGCCACCGCGCCGCGTCTTTCGCTCTACGACCACCTGCACTATCGCTACATTATGGCCCTCGAAGGCAACGACGTGGCCAGCAACCTCAAGTGGGTCATGTCGAGCCGCTCGCTGGCCGTCATGCCGCGCCCGCTGTGCGAGACCTGGTTCATGGAGGGCCGCCTCATTCCGGGAGTGCACTACGTCGAGGTGCGCCCCGACTATGCCGATCTCATCGAGAAGATGGACCACTACAGCGCCCACCCCAACGAGGCGGCAGCCATAGCCGACGCCGCCAACCGCTGGGTAGACCAATTCCGCGACCTGCGCCGCGAACGATATATCGCCCTGCGTGTCATGCAGCGCTACCTCTCACAATGCAACAATATTAAGCTATGAAACACATCGAAATCGTCAACGGTCCCAACCTGAACCTCACCGGCGTGCGCGAGCCAGACGTCTACGGCAGCGAGACGATGGAACAAATGGTGACGCGCCTGCGCACGCAATACCCGCAGGCGGAGATAGGCTACTACCAGAGCAACGTAGAAGGCGAGCTCATCGACCATATACAGCGCGTAGGCTTCGCAGCCGACGGCCTCATTGTCAACCTCGGCGGCTACAGCCACACCAGCGTAGCCCTGCACGACGCCCTGCTCGCGGTGCCCGCGCCGAAAGTGGAGGTGCACCTGAGCAACATCTTCGCGCGCGAAGAATATCGCCACCACTCCCTCGTCACCAGTGCCTGCCGCGGCATGATCTGCGGCCTCGGCCTGCGCGGCTACGAGCTGGCCGTGGCATCTCTGCTCTAAAAAAAATTTCCCCCTCACTGTAAGATTTGCCATACCTTGTACGTCTACATGGTATGAAACGCGACACCGAACAGTTCAAGCACGACTACCTGCCCCTGCAGCCCGCCATGCAACGCATGGCAGAGAGGCTCCTCGGCAACGAGGACGAGGCGGCCGACGTGGTGCAGGACTGTTTTGTGGCGCTTTGGGAACAACGCAGCGACCTTCGCCGCGTGGTCAACCGCGAGGCTTGGTGCATCCAGCTGGTGAAGCACCGCTGCATAGACATTATCCGCAAGCGCAAGCCAACCTACAGTCTTGACGACGATATGCCCCTCTACGACGCCGAAGACGACGCCTACAGTGCCCGCCTCGACATGGCACGGTCGCTACTCGACCGCCTCCCCCAAAGGCAGGCCGAGGCCGTCCGTATGCGCCACTTCGACGACCTCGACAACGACGAGATTGCAGCCACGATGGGCATCAGCATAGACAATGTATACACACTCATCTCGCGAGCCTATAGCACAATGAGACAAATGATAGCCAAATATGAAAACCGATAATAATATGGAACAGACGCGTCACGACGCGTCTCTACAGCAGCTGCTCGGCGCCCTCGAGCGCGACGGCCGCAATGCGCGCCGCCAGCAGCAGTTGTCCGAAATGATAGACGGCCTGGCCGCCAAAGAGAAGGCCGATGCCCACCGTGTGCGCCGCATGTGGACCATGCGTATTGCGGCGGCAGCCTGCGTGTTCTTCTTCATCGTTACGGCGGTGCGCGTGTGGTTCATCCCCACGGAGCAAACCGTAGAACCGCAGGTGGCCCGTGCAGAGGCACCCGTGGCCGACACCGCCGCGCCGATGCCGGAAGCGCGGCCAGCCATCGCCACCCCGGCACCGAGCCTGAGCCACAAGCGCAAGGCGGCTATGCCTAAACCTTCAGTCGAGAGCACGACAATGCCCGAGGAACTGTTGGTCGAGGCAGCCCCACAGCCGCCAGCCCCGCAGCCCACAGAGCCCGAACCGCAAGCCATCGACCAGGAACCTGTCTATGCCCAGTCCACCGAAAGCCCCATCGATAGCATAGCGCAACCATTGAGCAGCCTCGCCGCCAAGCCCGAGCCGCTGGCGCAGGCCACGCCCAAAGCCGAGCCAAAGCCCCGCCGCAGCTTGTGGAAGAGCCTCTTCGGCCGCACAGCACCCAGCGAGATGGATGGCACTATACTGGCCATCAATATACTGTAAATCAACAAACCCCATCTATATGAGACATACTCTAACACTAATGGCAGCCCTGGTCGTAGCCTTCGGCCTGCAGGCGCAGAGCAACACAGCCACAGCCGACACCCTCGGCCAGGCCGAGCAGCCCCACGTATCGCTCCAGCTTGGCCTTGGAGGCGGCGCCACGCTGTACTCGAACATGTACGACGACTCGCCCTACTACTCGCGTTACGGCCTCTTCGTGCAGGTGCCGCTGATGTTCGGCTATGAGGTGTCGCCCCGCTGGGAGCTACGTGCCGGCCTGCGCTATGACTTCTGCTTCGACCCGCTCTACTATCCCGTGAAGGTCAACTATGCGGAGCGGGATGGATTGGCCTACAGCCAGGGACTCGACTTCGAGAGCGCCCCCGTGAACGGCAAGCAGAGCGCCTATGCCCTGCGCAGCTATATTGGCATACCGCTGCAGGCCACGTGGTACCCCTATCCGCGCGAGAAGCGCCTGCTGCAGTTCCAATTCGACCTTTTCGCCGGCTATGCCGTGGGCCGCACGGTGATGATAAACCACCGCTCTGTGAGCCGCACCATCGCTGGCGACCAGGTGAACTGGAGCGACACCTCGCCGCTGGGCGAAGAGCTGACCACCGACGACAATACCTTGCTGCGCTGGCGCCTGGAGCTGGGCGCAACCGTGAGCACCGACGTGCTGGGCCTCATACACGGCGTGCGCTTCTTCGGCAACCTGCTGCCCACCTACCGCGACCCCTTGACGGGCGACGGCGTGTACCTGTTCGGAATGAATTTTTACCTATAAAATTGTATGTCAAAATGAAACGCAACCTCAAACCCACCATTGCCGCCATTGCCTTTTTTGCCATCATGACCTTGGTAGGCATCGAGAGTGCCCACGCGCAAATCAACCTGCTGGAACAGGTCCACGCCACCGACACCAACCCCCTGATAGCCACCACCGGCCCCAACACCATAGGCGCGGGCCACCTGCAGCTGAGCGCCGACGCCACCTGGAGCCACCTGAGCTACACCAGCGAGAGCTACCTCCTGCCCGGAACCGCCGTCATGCCCACCTACCCGGGCACCATCCACATGGTGAACTCCATGCGCTGCAACGCCTTTGGCGGCGCCCTCGGCGTGCGCTACGGCATAGGCAAACTCCTCGAACTCAACGCAAGCTTCAGCGGCGGCCTCAACACCGAGCGCGACAACGCCATCATGAACAACCACGACACCGTCATCATCGCCCGCTGCCAGACGCTCGACGTAGCCTTCGGTGCCAAAGTGCACGTATACGAAGGGCACGCCTGGGTGCCGCAGATGGCGCTGGCGGCGCAGCTCTCGGAAAGCTTTGTGCGCTTCGGCGATCGCGACGGCTTCGACAGCCACACCCCCGCCTGGGCCGTCGAGTTGCAGCTGCGCAACCGCTTGGGCCACCGCTGGATGCTCGACTACCATGTGGGTTTTGCCAGCAACGAAGTCTGGCTCGGCTCGCGGGCGACGGCCGCCAAGTTCACCTATGGCCTCATGGCGCGCTTCCTGGCCAGCGACCGCCTGCTGCTCGGCGCGGGGCTTGAGGACGGCAACGGTCTGTTCGAAGCTCACTTCCAGGCCACACCGAGCCTGCAACTCAAGGCCCAAGCCCGCGTGGCCACCGGCCTGGGTGCCGACATGTCGACCACCAGCGCATACGGCATGCTTGGCATCAACTGGATGATTAAATAGAACCAATTCCACACTACAGAATTCTAATTCTCAAACGTATATTCCTCTTATGAAAAAAACTTTTATGGCCATCTTAGCCATGGCCACAGCCATCACTATGGCCCAAGCCCAGGTCAACATAACCGTCGACCGCGACACCAACCACCTCTTTGCCACCACTGGACCCAACACCGTGGGCGCAGGCCACCTGCAACTCGGTTTTACCGCCGGATACCTCTGGCAACGAAGCGCCTCCGACCTCACCGCGTCGCCCACCACGCGCTACAGTTCAAGCACCCTTGGCGGAACAGCAACGCTACGCTACGGCCTCGGCGAACACATCGAGCTCTCGGCGAATTTCGGAATGTCGAGCATCAGCGCACATTACGCATCAACTATCAATATCGCCACCCCCACCATCGACACCACAGGCAGCACCTATGGCCTCGGCGCAGGCTTCAGGATCAAAATGTTGCAGTCGCATACATGGTGG
Source organism: Bacteroidales bacterium (assembly GCA_017501495.1). Classification (GTDB taxonomy): domain Bacteria; phylum Bacteroidota; class Bacteroidia; order Bacteroidales; family P3; genus Colimorpha. Next base: position 13,278 of record JAFVWV010000149.1, read on the forward strand.
ATGCCTACCGTCACCCTCGGCCTCGGCGGTTTCATGCCCATCGTCCTCGGAACCGACAGCTCCAGCGTGACCCACATCTTCGGCACCGCCATGCAGATGCGCAACCACATAGGCAAGCGATGGGCCATCGACTATTCAATAGGTTTCAGCCTCGGCGATGGACAGCATCCGCACTACACAGCGTGGCACTACGGCGTAACCGCGCGGTACTTGGCCACAGAAAGCTTGATGCTCGGCGTCGGCTTTAACGACGGTTCGACCCAGCTCGAAGCCAGCTGGCAGGCCACGCCGACCCTGCAGCTCAATATCAAAGGTGGCGCCTCCGGTGGACTCGGCATCCTAAGCGGCGTCGGAAGCATCAAAGGCTCCGCCACCCTCGGCGTCTGCTGGATGCTAAAATAATATCAGGATGTAACTGTTGCGAAACACTAAATAAAAACCAAACAAATTTTAACGAATTTAAAAATGAAAAAAATAAATCACTTCTCATTCATGATGTTGCTCATAGGCATCATAACCATTACTTCTTGTGGGAAAGAAGAGTTTAAAACATCAAAAAAAAGCGGGAATAATATCTCAAAAATCGAGATTCCCCATTACAATGATTTGCAAGATGTATTTAAACATATGTCCAGTGCGTCATCGTGTACCGTTGATTCAATGTCAGACAAAGGAAGCACACAAAGCCCCCAAATTATCGGAACTTTATCCGATTCATTTTATAATACCATTGATTTCGCGAATTTCCAAAATCAAGATGAAGCAATTGAATTCTACAAAAATCATTCTACAATGCTTGACAGTACAATACAAGGTGGTGAGATATCAATCCACCCCAAATATTGGGGAAATCCGTATAGATATGTTGCAAATACCGATGGATTGTTTGCGATTGGACAATATGTCTACAAAATATTCAAACGTCATACAGTAGCAACAAAAGAAGATAATCTGAATGCATTAATTGCATTATCTGAAACTGATATACCTTACGTCGATAGTTCTATTTTTTTCGTTCAAAAAATAAGCAATTCCACAAAAAGCATTCACGACAATTGTGATTACAGAGACAACATCTCAAACAAAAAGACAATTGGTAACGATAGAGTTGTTCTGGAATTAGTAACCACATATGGTAGCTACCCCGGATTTTCAAGCTATATTAGAAAAAGTGTTCATACATATAGCGAACACAAATCAGTAGGAATATGGTGGACGAGCAGACATACAATAACTTGCCAAGGATCTGTAACTACACATGAGAAGTCTGAGGGTTCCACCACATGGACTGAGAAGAATTACCCAATCTCGTTTTCAGGTGCAACAAATGGGAAATGGATTCATTTTGCAGAGCTGCTTGTTGCAGACAATGGTGCCGACCATCTACATTATACCAGCTATTACATAACGTCTCGAACACCAGGAGTCGCATATGCAGTTTTAACTCACTAATACCAATTAGCCAACACTTTTATAAATACAAAATGCAGCAGTTACCCCCGAATAATTTCGGCCAATAACATAACATCTGTTAATAACAACGAAGCTTCATCAAAAAAACGATGAAGCTTCATTATTACAGACAGAAACATGCATGCCAGACCGCCTCAAATAGGGCACCCAGTGCTATCCGGTAGTGCATATCAACGATACTTCAACGATATATCAACGATATATCAACGATTAAAATCGTCGAAATATCGTTGATATATCGTTGAAGTATCGTTGATATGCACTACCGGATAGCACCAAGATGGGTTAAATTAACAAAAAATTGCACGGCGGCGAAAGAAAATTTTGCCAGTTTCGGAAAAGTTCGTATCTTTGCATCGGAATGAGAGAGGTCGAAAGCCTCTCTTTGTTGTAGTTATGATAGAGAAAATCAAAATATTAGAGTTGGTGAATGCCGCGCTCGAAGGCACGGACAAGTTCCTTGTGAACCTGAAAATCACCCCCGACAACCGCATCTACATCGACATCGACGGCGACAACGGCGTGACCATCGACGACTGCATCGCGCTGAGCCGCGCCGTGGAGAGCCAGCTGGACCGCGACGAGGAGGACTTCGCCCTCGACGTCAGCTCAGCCGGTGCCGACCAGCCGCTGAAGCTCACGCGGCAGTACCGCAAGAACGTGGGTCGCGACCTGGAGGTTGTGACCGTCGACGGCGAACGCGCCGAGGGCACACTGGAGGACGCCTCGGACGAGGGCATCGTGCTCCGCACCCACGCCACCAAGAAACAGCCCGCCGAGACGCTGCGCTTCGCCTACCGCGACATCAAGAGTGCCCGCGTGGCCATTAAGTTTTAGAGAGAAAAAAGAAAAAACATAGACAAAGATGAAAACATTAGACTTGAGCGCTTCCTTTCAGGAATTCAAGGAATTCAAGAACATCGACCGCGAAACGCTGATGCGCATCCTCGAAGAGGTGTTCCGCGCCGCCCTGGCCAAACACTACGGTTCGGAAGACAACTTCGACATCATCGTCAACATCGACAAGGGCGACCTTGAAATTTTCCGCAACCGCACTATCGTTGAAGACGGTGCCGTGCAGGACCCGACACGCGAGATTGCGCTGAGCGACGCCCTGAAGATCGAGGACGACTTCGAGGTGGGCGAAGAACTTAGCGAACCCGTGCTGATGAGCGAATTCGGCCGACGCGAGATTCTGAGCATCCGCCAGAACCTGGTCGGCAAAATCCAGGACTACGAGAAGTCGCTCGTGTTCCAGAAATACAAAGACAAAGTGGGCGAAATCATCGTCGGCGAAGTCTATCAACCCTGGAACAAGGAAATCCTCATCCTCGACGACGAGAAAATCGAGCTGGTGCTGCCCAAGAGCGAGCAGATACCGGCCGACCGCTACCGCAAGGGCGACACGGTGCGCGCCGTGGTGCTGAAGGTGGAGATGCGCAACAACAACCCCATCATCATCCTGAGCCGCACAAGTCCCATCTTCCTGGAGCGTCTGCTCGAAGCCGAGGTACCCGAGATATACGACGGCCTGATCAGCATCCGGAACATCGTGCGCCAGCCTGGCGAAAGAGCCAAGGTGGCAGTGGAGAGCTACGACGACCGCATCGACCCCGTCGGAAGCTGCGTCGGCGTCAAAGGCGGCCGCATCCATGGCATCGTGCGCGAGCTGCGCAACGAGAACATCGACGTGCTCAACTACACGCCGCGCGTCGACCTCATGATACAGCGCGCCCTGAGCCCGGCCAAAATCAGCAGCATCAAAATCAACGAGGAAGAGAAGAAGGCCGAGGTCTTCATGCAACCCGACCAGGTGAGCCTGGCCATCGGCAAGGGCGGCTACAACATCAAGCTGGCCTCCAAACTCGTCGGCTACGAAATCGAAGTCTTCCGCGACACCGACGAAGACTATGACGACGTGGCCCTGCAGGAGTTCAACGACGAGATAGAGCAGTGGGTCATCGACGAGCTGATCAAGATCGGCTGCGACACCGCAAAGAGCGTCCTCGCGCTGCCCAAGGAAGAGCTAATCACACGCACCGACCTCGAAGAAGAAACCATCGACCACGTGCTCGAAGTGTTACGCTCAGAATTTGAATAATTGGGACACCACAGTTTTCAATTTTCAATTCCTAATTATCAACTTACAAGAAAGGACTCGACAAAGATATGGCAAGTTTCAGACTTAACAAAGTAGCCAAGGACTTCAACGTGGGCATACAGACCCTGGTTGAGTATCTGGCCAAGAAGGGGCACCAAGTGGAGCAGAGCCCCAACACCAAGATTAGCGACGAACAGTACGAGTTGCTGGCCAACGCCTTCCAGAGCGAACGCAAAGTGAAGGAGGAAGCCGACAAGATAGAACTGATGCCGAGCGGTAGCAACCGCGTTGTCGAGGCCAACAACAAGCCCGAGCCCGAAGACGAGCCCGAAGAGCTGATTATCAAAGGCCACTCGTCGAGAAAGAACGCATCGAAGGCAGAAGCCAAGGCCGAGCCTGCAGCCACACCGGTTTCCGAACCGGAACCGCTGCCCGAGCCCGAACCGGAACCGCAGCCGGAGCCTGAACCCGAACCTGAGCCCGAGCCCGAACCGGAACCTGAACCCATTGCCGCAGCAGCGACCGAGAATCAGGGAGACATCGATGACGCCGACAACAACGAGCAAGAAGCGGCCGCCGAGGAGACTGCCCAAGCCGATTCTGCCAGCCCCTTCAACGTGGTGGGCAAGATTGACCTCAGCGCCATCAATCAGCGCATGCGTCCTGACAAAAAGAAGCACAAGAAGGGCGAGAAACACGAACCCGCCGTGTCGCCAGCCGCAGCGGCAAAACCCAAAGCCGCAAAGGCCGAGGCCCCCGTAGAGGCTCCCAAGCCCGCTCCCGCACCGGCCGCGGTGGAGACTCCCAAACCCGCCGAACCGGCAAAGCCCGAACCCGAGTTCATACAGACCCAGTACCAGAAGCTGGAAGGCCCCAAGGTGCTCGACAAGATCGACCTCAGCCAGTTCTCCAAGGACGGCGCCGACACCCCCGGCAGCAAGCGCAAACGCAAGCACACCAAGAAGGAAGCCGTCAGCGCACAGGAGGTGAAGAAGATTGGCGCCGAGGTGGCCAAGAAGGAGAACAAGGAGAAGGAAAAAGCCAAGAAGGAGAGCCAGAAGAACGCCGCCGCACAGCAACAGGGTTCCGGCAAGAAGAAGAAAAAGAAAGAGGAGTAGAAACCCGTCGAGATAGACGACACCGAAATCGAGAAGCAGATCCGCGACACGCTGGCCCGCCTCTCGCCCCTCGGCAAGAGCAAGACCTCCAAGCACAACCGCGAGAAGCGCCAGAAGGTGCACGCCCAAATGGAAGAGGAGCTCCAGCACGAGATGGAGCAGCAGAACGTGCTGCAGGTGACCGAGTTCGTCACCGCCAACGAGCTGGCCACCATGATGAACGTGCCGGTGACCAAGATTATCGCCACCTGCATGTCGGTCGGCATCTTCGTCAGCATCAACCAGCGCCTCGACGCCGAGACCATCAAGCTCATCGCCGACGAGTTCGGCTTCGAGGTAAGCTTCGCCTCCGAGGATGTGGTCAACACCATCCACAAGATCGAGGAGGAGGACCGTCCCGAGGACCTCGTGCCCCGCAACCCCATCATCACCGTTATGGGCCATGTGGACCACGGTAAGACATCGCTGCTCGACTATATCCGCAAGACCAACGTCATCGCCGGCGAGGCGGGCGGCATCACGCAGCACATCGGTGCCTACGAGGTGCAGACTGCCGACGGCCGCAAGATCACCTTCTTGGATACTCCCGGCCACGAGGCCTTCACCGCCATGCGTGCCCGTGGTGCCAAGATGACGGATATCGCCATCATCGTCATCGCCGCCGACGACAAAATCATGCCGCAGACCGTCGAGGCCATCAACCACGCCCAGTCGGCCGGTGTGCCCATCGTCTTCGCCATCAACAAAATCGATAAACCCGGTGCCGACCCCGACCGCATCAAGACCGAGCTGGCCAACATGAACCTGCTCGTCGAGGAATGGGGCGGCAAATACCAGAGCCAGGACATCAGCGCCAAAAAGGGCATCGGTGTCGAAGAGCTGCTGGAGAAAGTCATCCTGCAGGCCGACATCATGGAGCTCAAGGGCAACCCCAACAAGCGCGCCAAGGGTGTGGTCATCGAGAGCGCCCTCGACAAGGGCCGTGGCTACATCGCCAAGCTCCTCGTGCAGGACGGCACCATCCGCAAGGGCGACCCCATCGTGGCCGGTGCCATCGCTGGCCGCGTGCGTGCCATGTACAACGAGCGCAACCAGGAGGTCATGTCCGCCGGTCCCTCGCAGCCTGTGCTGCTGCTTGGCCTCACCGGCGCCTGCCAGGCTGGCGACACCTTCAACGTCATGGAGAACGAGAAGGAAGCCAAGGACATCGCCGCCAAGCGTACCCAGCTGGCCCGCGAGCAGGGCCTGCGCACCCAGACGCACCTCACCCTCGAGGAAATCGGCCGTCGCCGCGCCTTGGGCAACTTCAAGGAACTCAACATTATCGTCAAGGGCGACGTTGACGGCTCCGTGGAAGCCCTCAGCGACTCGCTCATCAAACTCGGCACCGAGGAGGTGCAGGTCAACGTCATCCACAAGGGCGTGGGTCAGATTTCGGAAAACGACGTCACGCTGGCCATGGCCTCCGACGCCATCATCATCGGCTTCCAAGTGCGTCCTTCCGTTGGCGCCCGCAAGATGGCCGAGACCGAGCATATCGACATCCGCCTCTACAGCATCATCTACGACGCCATAAACGAGCTCAAGGACGCCATCGAGGGCATGCTTGCCCCCGAAACGCAGGAGAAGATCGTGGCCAACCTCGAGATCCGCGAGACCTTCAAGATCAGCAAGGTGGGCACCATCGCCGGCTGTATGTGCCTCGACGGCAAGATCAACCGCCAGAGCAACATCCGCATCATCCGCGACGGCATCGTGGTCTACACCGGCAAGCTCGCCTCCCTCAAGCGCTTCAAGGACGACGTCAAGGAGGTGGTCAGCGGCCAGGACTGCGGCCTGAACATCGAAAACTACAACGACATCAAGGTCGGCGACATCGTCGAAGCCTACGAGGTCATCGAAATCAAGCGCAAGCTTTGATAGGTTATAGGTTATGGGTTATAGGTTGTACTAAGCCCCGTAGGGGCGACAGCGAATAGGCAGGGGTGAAGCGCAGCGTAACCCCTGCACACTCAACAACCCACCACCCAAGCCCCGCAGGGGCGGCAGAAAATAAGAAATGACAAAGAATCTCTACATAATAGCAGGTTGCAACGGAGCTGGCAAGACGACAGCATCCTACACCATACTGCCCGAGATTCTTGACTGCCACGAGTTCGTCAACGCCGATGAGATTGCCCGCGGCCTGTCGCCATTCAACCCTGGCGGCATGGCCATCGAAGCCGGCAAACTGATGTTAAAGCGCATCAAAGAACTGCTCAGCCGCGACGAATCCTTTGCCATAGAAACCACCCTCGCCACCCGGTCTTATGTCAATCTTGTACATCAAGCACAGGCCAAAGGCTATCTCGTTACCCTTGTGTTCTTTTGGCTCAACAGCCCAGAGTTGGCGCTACGGCGTATTGCCGAGCGTGTACAGAACGGTGGCCACGATATTCCAGAGCCAACAGCACGACGTAGGTACATTGCAGGTATTGACAACCTCTTTAACCTATACATCCCGGAGGTTGACTATTGGATGATTTATGACAATAGCGAATCTCCCTGTCTTCCCGTTGCACAAGGGAAAACAACGAAGACATCAACCCTCTACGATGAGGACAAACTGAATAAAATCAAGAGTTATGTCAGAAAAAGATGAGCAACTGCTAACCGAGAAATTGTTATACGGTTTGAAAATCTCCGAGCGTCGCATGCTCGAAGAGAAAGCCCTGCATGGAGAGGACATTGTCGTCTGTGATGCCGACAACAACATCCACCGCATACCCGCCAGCGAAGCATTAAAGAAACTTCCTGCCATACAATAAAACACAAATAATGGCGTTTAAATTATACTAACGCAATAACACAATCACACAATAACGCAATATCAACTGCTCCTGTAGTTCAATGGATAGAATAGAGGTTTCCTAAACCTTTGATCAGGGTTCGATTCCCTGCGGGAGTACCAAAAAGAAGAGCACACGCATAGTTGCTCTTCTTTTTTACACTAATTCGCTTTTTGTGTAACGTTAATCATCGTGTAATTATCCGTTAATCATACGTAAATCCTTTTGATTGACGGTAATTCGCATTTATCAAAATTCTTCCGTGCGGGCGATATGGAGGCTGGGCATTCTCCATTTTTTTCGTATCTTTGCATCGATGTCGCGTTATTGAAACAGGCAACATCCACCAACTAACAAGCATAGTATCATACGAATAACATAACCTTAGTGATTATGAAAAGACCAACTTTCAAGCCCCAAGCGCCCGACATAATCCTCACGGGTGACGGCCGCAGGATTGCGAAGACCTGCCTGCTGCTTTTCTTCTTGTTTGCCAGCACTTTCTGCCATGCTCAGACGGCCGCCAATGTCCTTTTCGTGGGCAACAGCTACACCGAGGTCAACGACCTGCCGGGGATGGTGACGCAGATTGCCCGGTCGATGGGCGACGAGCTCGCCTGCCAGAGCAACACCCCCGGCGGCTGCACCTTCAGTCAGCATTGCAGCAACCACTCGATGGAGCTCATCCGACAGGGCGGCTGGCACTTCGTCGTGCTGCAGGAGCAGAGCCAGTATCCGTCGTTCCCGCAGCAGCAGGTCGAAAGCGAGGTGTTCCCCTACGCCCAGCGGCTGGTCGACTCCGTCTACCGCCATTCGCCTTGTGCCGAGCCGGTGTTCTACATGACGTGGGGGCGCAAGAACGGCGACCAGGGCAACGCCCCCTATTTCCCCGTGCTGGGCACCTACGAGGGCATGGACAGCATGCTCTGCGAGCGCTACACCTACATGGCCGAGGCCTACGACGCCTCGCTGTGCCCCGTGGGTCGCGTGTGGCGCTATCTGCGCACCCGGCACCCCACTATCGAGCTCTACCAATCCGACGGCAGCCACCCCTCGGTGGCGGGCACCTATGCGGCCGCGTGCGCCTTCTACACACTCTTCTTCCATCGTAACCCGACGGGCATACCCTTCGAGCCCTCGCAGATGGCCCCCGACGTTGCGTCGGCCATCCGACATGCCGTCGATTCGGTAGTGTATCAGCAACTTGACAGCTGGCGCCGTCCGCAACCCGTGGCCGCCTTCGAGAGCCACATCGACGACACCGACCCCATGACGGTCGTCCTGGCCTCCACCTCCGCGCATGCCGACAGCCTTGTGTGGATAATCGACGATGGCGAAGCCCTCGGCACGACCGACACCACGCTGACGCACACCTTCGCCGACACCGGCAGCCACACCATCACCCTAATCGCCTCGCGCCATTGCATGGCAGACACCACCACCGCGTCCGTCCACATCGTTGGCGACACCACGCCTCCCCTACCCATAGGCATCGCAAGTGCTGTCAGCATCAACGATTTTGCCGTTTCCCCAAACCCTACCGACGGCATGGTCATCCTTACGATACCGCCCAACTGTGAAATGCAGAGAGTCGTAGCGACCGACATGGCTGGACGCCAGATAAAATCAGTCCCGGTCACGTCGACCGACATTAAGGTTGTTTTTTGGATAGATAACTGTGCTTCAGGCGTCTACTTACTGCATGCCGTTGCCGCGACAAGAATCGCAACACGCAAGATAGTAGTAAGATAATTTCCGTTTATTTGGCTCCATCGAAGATATTCCTGCGCGTAGGTGCTCAAAAACATTTACACATTAACACATTGGATGCGCGGCTACTCCTTTTACTCCCCTTTTGCTCCCCTTCGTACCCCCTTCTGGGTAACTCTGCTGTAACTATACAATAACTCCGCTGTAACTCCGTTACACTCATAGTCACCATCAACAACACACACTATGGCAAAGACCAACCCAACCCTCGGTCCTAATTCTGGCAAAATCGGCGACTTGGTATATTACACCCGCTTCGGCAAGGAGTTCGTCCGCCGTAAGGCAAAGACTTTTAACGACTGCAAGTCGGAAGCGCAGCTGCGCCAGCGAGCCATCTTCAAGGCCACCCAGCAGACCGCAGCCCTCTATGGTTCCCTGTTGCAACGCGGCCTCACCAAGTACGCCCATAGCCAAGGCCACACCGAAGCCAACGAGTTCTCGCGCCTCAACAAAGAGCGCTTCTCCTATGCCGACGGCAAAGTCACCATCGACTACCCCGCCCTGCAACTTGCGGTTGGCCCCCTGCCCTCTGTCGCTTTCACAGCTTGCCACGCCGGAGGTCTCCACATCACGCTGACGTTCGACCCCAACCCCTCCGCCGACAAAGCCCGTCCCGACGATGTCGTCCACATCTATGCCGTCTCCCCGCAAGCCGAAGTCTGTATGCTAATGACTAGCGTAGAAAGGCAATCCGGACAGGCCGCCTTCGAACTACCCGACCTGAGCGACGAGGTAACAACAGCATGCAAAAAAGAGCCAACGAATAAACCATTGAATAAGACTAATGCATTCACACACTCACGCACTAACGCAATCAACTATCACCTCTACGCCATCGTCGAAGCAGCCAACACCGCCCCCATCTCCACCCTCTCCGCCGCCGAGAAGAAAGCCAACAAACTCCACCGCAACATCAACCGCCGCGTCTCCAACTCTATATTCATCGGCTCCATCATTGCACCATGCCTCCCCTAAAAAACGTTGATACGCTTCATCCAGCCCACCCCCAAACTGAAATTCAGCCCATTTGCTCAATGACAAAAACAATGAGAACCAAGAAATTACTTCGTATAAAACTGTTTATTTTGTCAATTTAATTCTTTTTTGTATCTTTGCATTTGCATAGATAAATATCTTACAATGGGACAACAAACTGATTGCAAGCAAAAAAGAAAAGGTTTGTTCACGATGATAGACCTTTTCGCAGGAGCAGGAGGTCTCTCTGAGGGGTTTGTGCAGGCTGGATTTGACCCCATTGCACACATTGAAATGGATAGAGACGCATGCGACACGTTGAGGACTCGCTGCTGCTATCACTATCTCCGCAACAAAAATAAACTCGATATCTATTATAGCTACTTAAAAGGAGAGATTTCCAGAGACAAGCTATACAAGTCAGTACCTTCATGGGTTATTGATGCAGTAATAAATGTAGAGATTTCCGACAATACAATCAAATCAACTTTTGCAAAAATCAAAGAGTTGTCTGCCAACAGAGGGATTGACCTGATCATAGGTGGTCCTCCGTGCCAAGCATATTCTCTTTTGGGTCGACACGACAAGAAAATGGAAGATGACCCTCGCACCCGTTTATATCTTCAATACGGTAAGTTCCTTGCGGAATTCAAACCGAAAGGATTCGTTTTTGAGAACGTGCCGGGGCTGTTGAGTGCAAAAAAAGGAGAGCATTTCAAGAATTTAAGAGAATACTTCGATAGCTTGGGTTACAATGTACACTATAAAATGCTCGATGCATCCGACTATGGTGTTTTACAAGTCAGGAAAAGGCTCATTATTGTAGGCTGGCAAAAAGAGCATGACTATGGATACCCGGACATTCCAATAAATAAAGCTTCTGTTGCTGTCAACGACATCCTTAATGATTTGCCTCTTTTGAAAGCAGGCGATGTTTTGCAGGTGGCACCGTATAGACAGTCTGCAAACGAGTATTTGCTTGTTAGTGGAATTCGAGATAAAGACGAAGTATTTGTTACACAAAACATCACTCGTCCTATCAACACCAATGATGCCGCCATCTATGCTTATGCCATAAAAGCTTGGAATGACAAACATATCCGCGTTAAATACACCGATCTTCCTGTGGAGTTGAAGACGCATAAAAACGAGGAATCGTTTTTGGATAGGTTTAAGGTAGTTGATGGGAATGGTCTTTCGCATACTTTAGTCGCTCACCTTGCCAAAGATGGCCACTACTTTATCCATCCAAATATCAATTACTGTCGTTCCATATCCATACGGGAAGCCGCCAGGCTGCAATCATTCCCTGACAACTACTTCTTCGAGGGAAGCCGTTCTGCAAAATTTAAACAAATAGGCAATGCTGTGCCACCTTTGATGGCTAAGACTATTGCCACTACTATATTTCAAATGTTATGACCGATAACTTGCCCATAAATTCAATGGAAGTGCCTGTTGATGACCAAGAACGGGTCGCAAAATTCAAGCCCCGTGCAAGGTTATTATTACAATTAGGGGACCAGCTGATAAAAAACGAAAGCATTGCATTGCTTGAGTTGGCCAAAAATGCTTATGATGCAGATGCCTCAAAAGTAACAATAATCATGCATAATCCAGATTCGATTGAAAATGGTGACATTGAAATTGAGGACGATGGATTTGGCATGACCGGCGACATTGTTGAAAATGTTTGGCTTGAACCGGGAAGTAACTTTAAGCAGGAGCAATATATTGAACGTAAAGTGACACCTAAATTCAAGCGACTTCCAATTGGTGAAAAAGGAATTGGTAGATTTGGTGCCCACAAACTTGGCAATGTCATTGAAATGACAACAAAAAATGCCGATGATAAAGAAGTTTATGTGCGTATCGATTGGACAAGGTTTGCGGAACATAAGTACTTAGATGAAGTTCCAATAAAAATAATAGAAAGGGGTAATCCCCAATATTTTACGGATGGAAAGACCGGAACCAGAATTGTTATTCATGGCTTTCGTCATCCTTGGGAAAGAGGAACTGCTCGCGAAGTAAAGAGAGCAATGACCTCTATAACTTCTCCTTTTGAAACAGTTGGATCGTTTAAACCGAGCTTTGAGATATTAGATAAACCAAATGGTTTGATGGAATATTGTCATGGGATGGAGTTCGTGATTATTCTCTCTTTCAGTTTGAGGCAATAATAGAGGGTAATTCAATCACACATTTTTCCTACAAATTCACACCATGGGCGACCATGACGAAATTGAAAGAAAGAGAAGTTGGCATCACGGATTCCATTGTAAACAACTATTTGAGAATAAAAGATGAGAAAGAAGAGGATGTAAATCTAAAACAATATAAAATCGGCAGGATAAAATTTAAAGGCTACATTTTTGACCAAGATGCTTTTGTGTTAAAGATGGGGTTATCAGATAAATCCGGTTTTAAAGCATATTTAAAGTCTAATGGTGGGGTTCGTGTATTTCGAGACGGGCTAAGAATATATGACTACGGAGAACCCGAGAATGACTGGTTGGCATTGGATTATAGAAGATTTCAGCAGCCGACAAAAGCCATTAGCAATAATCTCATTGTCGGTGCTGTTGAACTAAATAGAGATGAAAGCTCTGATTTGGAGGAAAAGACAAATCGAGAGGGCTTTGTGGCTAATGATGCCTATGCTGCATTTAAGAATGCTGTTTTGCATATCATTGAAATAGTTGAGATTCTTCGTCAAACAGACAAGAAAAAACTAAAAGAAATATACGGCCCGACACCGAAATCCGAGCCCGTAATGAGCCTTATCGGAGAGGCTCAACGGTATGTCGAAGATAAGGTCGCAAACAGTGAAGTGAAAGCTGAAATCAAGAAATACCTCGTTAAAATCGAGCGTGACTATAAGATAGTGACCGACAATTTGCTAAAAGCCGCTGGTGCTGGCCTGAATATGTCCGTTGTTGTACATGAGATTGAAAAAATAATATATGAAGTCACAAAAGTATTAAAATCAGAGAAAGCATCGGAAAGAGTTCTTCATCTTGTGGAACATCTTTCTTCGCTGATTGATGGCTATGCAGATTTGATTCGTCGTTCAGACCAAACAACAGAAAATGTTGTTAACATTGTGAATCAAGCATTGTTTAATACAGAATATAGACTAGAAGCTCACAACATAGTTCTAATAAAAAAGTATAGTGGCAACAGTCAAATAAAAAATGTGCGATGCAAGGTGGCCAGAAATTTGATGATTAGCACTGTAATGAACCTGATCGACAACTCTATCTATTGGCTTGATCAAAAATATTTCAAGAAAAAAGAAAAGAATGAATCGTTTAATAAGAAACTATACATTGACATTTTCCAAGAAAATGATTTTGTAAACATTTTGGTCGCTGATAATGGTACAGGCATATTATTACCCACGGAAGAAATCACAGAACCATTTGTTACAGGAAAGAAAAATGGAGCTGGCATGGGACTAGGCCTTCATATTGCAAGTGAAGTGATTGCTGCACAAGGTGGAAAAATCATTTTCCCCGACAATGGGGATTATGATGTCCCAGCAGAATTCCAAGAAGGTGCAATTGTCGTATTATCATTGAAAAAATAATCTTATATATGAAAGATAGCATTATACCGATAACGGGACGTATTGCCATAATTGATGACAATATTAACGAAGTAAAACCACTTATGAGGGAGTTTTCTCAAAACAACATCCCTTATGTTTATATCAAAGGTGACGACGAATCTTTTTTCCCAGAAGAACCAGACAATGATATTCGGATACTTTTTTTAGATATTAATCTTTTAGGGCAATCCTCTACTAACGATAAAAACATTAAAAGCAATCTTATTAGTGTAATCCGAAGAGTTATTTCCCCTAATAATTACCCGTATGTTTTAATATATTGGAGCCTTCAGGAACGTGAATATGACGCAATAATTCGAGAAGTGTTTGAAACCGTCTTGGAAGATAGGCGTCCCATTTCTGTACATCGGTTTATAAAATCGGACTTCTTTTTAATACCGGGAGGAGAAGAACAACCTACTGACAAGAACATTGTTGAAGAATTAAAGAGAATAGTTCAGGGAATCCCTGCATATAACTATTTAATGCAGTGGGAAAATATTGCACATAATTCCACAGACAAGTTATTAAAAGAAATTTTTCCAAATGCAACCCCCGATGAATGGGAAAATGTAACGAACGTAATAATAAATTCATTAGGGCAAGCATACATTGGACAATATTTCCACGATGCTCCAATTGAAGAAAAAATCAAAGCAAGTTTAATGGCCTTAAATATGATATTTGTCGATTCTTTAGACAATCATTTAGGTCAATGTGAGATAAACAATCCCCAAGAGCTAACTTCAAATGATTTTGACAAACAAAGAATAGGAGAATTAAAAGCCACTCTCAATCACAAATTGCTCATTTATACAACTCCCAACAATATTTGTGAACCAGGTGTGGTTATCCAATACACAAAGCCTACAAATGGCTATTTTGAGTCATTTCTACACAAAGTATTATCTATTTTCTCAATAAAACATGAAATCTTATGCAAAACGCCAGACATTCTTGATGGTTTATTGAAGCAAGAATTAGGCAACAGAGTAAAACAGATAAAACAAGAAATCCAACAAACCTGGATAAGAATAGGTGTTGTAGTAACTCCAAGTTGCGATTTTGCACAAAAGAAAAAAATCTGTGACCGGGTTGTGCAAGGTGTCATGATAGAATCTCAATTTAGAAATTATTTAAATCAAGGTGATGCCTTTTATACCTCTCCTATAATAAGGCATGATGGGAGAAATTATATTGTCGTATTAAACTTTAATTATTTTATTACAACAAACCTTAACGGCGAGTCAGACTGCACTATTCTTTTTAAAATAAGACGTCCAATGTTGGCAGAAATTCAATCAAAATTAGCTCGACATATCAACCGACAGGGAATAATGAATTTATAGACAGGTATTATGCCAAAGAACACATATAATATTAATTCTTTTTTTGCAGGAGTAGGCGGATTTGACGTAGCGTTTGAAAGACAAGGATTTTCGACGACATTACTGTGTGAGATAAACCCGTTCTGTAATCAAATCCTAGACAGGCATTGGCCTCATGTTAAAAAAGTTGGTGATATTAATATTATTAAATCAGACGATATTCCACAATCTAATGTGTGGTGCGGAGGATTTCCTTGTCAGGACATTTCTGTTGCTCGGGGTGCTTCAGCAAGATTAGGATTGAAAGGAACCAGGTCTGGTTTGTTTTATCGTTTTGCAGAACTAATTGAAGCAGAAAAGCCCGAAGTTGTAATTATTGAGAATGTTGCCGGTCTGTTTACATCTAATAAAGGAAGAGATTTCGGAGTTATTCTACAGACTCTATCCTCTTTGGGTTATGCTGTTGCTTGGAGATTGTTGAACAGCCGCTATTTTGGTGTTCCGCAGTCTCGTACACGTGTTTATTTGTGTTGCTGGAGAAATAACCCCCAAAAAGCATTAAGCGTCATGTTCGATAAAAAAGGTGCTGTAAAACCACAAAACGAAAGAATTGATTTTATTACAGAAGATAACGCCCGTAATACATATCCTAAAGTACCTAAAGTAGCCTATTGCCTTGCGGCTTCATCTGGAAGACATACTGGAACGGATTGGAGTAGGACATATGTTGTTTGCAGAAATGGTGTCCGACGTTTGTCACCTGTTGAATCAGAAAGACTTCAGGGTTTTCCAGATAATTGGACTTTGCCGTCGGAGGAATTGATAAATGATGAAAACATAAACACGCTCAGATATACTGCAATAGGGAATGCAGTATCTGTTCCTGTTGTTGAATGGGTGGCAAAAAAGGTGAAGAAACAGCTTGGAAGTAAGCTCAAGGAAAATGATTTAGCGGATGATATTATGTCATATCATGATTTAAAAAAATCAAAGTGGTCTGATGTGGAATTAAATAATATTGACTTTACCGATACAACAAAAACATATAAATGGGAAAGAGGTGGTTTGGTCTGGCATAACCGGTTCATCGAATGCAATATTCCGCCCACTCCTTCTGAAATTGTTAATTCGTCTTTGTCAAACTTGATTGAAAAAAAACAAAACAATCCAGTTTATTTTCTTTCGCCAAACGCAGCAGAAGGAATTTTACGACGTGTTGATAGCCAAAATAGAAGTCTTTTTGCACCATTGCGAATCGCTTTAGAAAAATTAAGTTCCCAAAATAACAAATAATATGATGAACTTCAATTTTATTACAGTCCGATTAGGCAAAGATAGCATTCCTGACATTGAAAGGATTTGCTCGTCGGAGGTTGGCGTTCTGAATGATTCTTTCGCCATAAATGTGAAATGTACTCAGATTCCTGAAAATTATAATTCGGGAGATTATGCTTTTATTTGGTTGGGCTCAGACAACAATAAAGGAATGCCAACAAAATGGAAACAGGGATTTAAAGCAATAGGACGGGTTGGTACTATTATACGTGGTGCCAGTTATAATGAGACATCTGAAACCGCTATTAATATTGTCTACGTTTTTAATGACGCAATCAATCGTCTTGATTTTTTAAGGTCTGCACCTATTGAGTATTATTGGTGTTCAAACATGCCATTGATTGGAATTGACGATCATGCTAATCAAACGATAAGAAGTGTTAGTGGTTCATCTTTATGTGATATTCCCGCACTCTTTTGCTCAATAAATAGAATTTGTGACACCTTTAAAAGTGATATCTTAAAAATAGAACCTGGTTTTCTGCACCTTTTCTCTTTTTCAATACCAAAACCCAAAAACTTCCCTGATGCAAAATCAATAGTTGAAGTTAAACAACAGAATAATAAAAAGACAACTACAGGGAATACTTATCTACCCTACCTCGCCGCCTTGCGGACGAAGCCGTTTATGTTGCTGGCGGGTATTTCGGGAACGGGAAAGAGTAGGATTGTGAGGGAGATGGCAAAGGCTTGCTGGAAGGAGGGCGACCCGGAATATGGGAAGCCCCTCCCAAGGAACTTCTGCATGGTGCAGGTAAAGCCCAACTGGCACGACAGCAGCGAACTGATAGGCTATGTGTCGCGTCTGAACGGGGAGAAGTTCGTGGTGGGTCCGTTCCTACGTTTCCTGGCGGCGGCACTCAAAGAGCCCGATGTGCCTTATTTCCTCTGCCTTGACGAGATGAACCTCGCCCCTGTGGAGCAATACTTCGCCGAATACCTCTCCGTCATTGAGAGCCGCAAACTGAACCCCGACGGTACCATCACTACCGACCCCATCATCGAATATGAGAACACCGATGCCTACGGCAGCCTGATAGACCAACTGTTTGACACACCTGAGGAACGCAAAGCCTACAAGACCGATGATGGCGGCAAGCGCCTCTCCATCCCACAGAACCTCTTCGTGGTGGGTACGGTGAATATGGACGAGACAACCTTCTCGTTCAGCCGTAAGGTGCTGGACCGCGCCATGACTATCGAGATGAATGAGGTGGACCTACACGGAGGTCTTGAGAAAGGCACCGGCAACGACATCGGCTATATAGGCAACAGTATCATCGGCGATGCCGCCGAGGGCTGCGATGTGTACGAGGACAACCGCGAGCTGTGCGACCAAGTGCTGGCCTACCTGGAGCAGGTGAACGCCATCCTAGAGGGCACCCCCTTCAAGATAGCTTACCGCACCCGCAATGAATTCCTGATGTACGCCGTCAATCGCAAGGCTCTGGCCCCCGACAGCCAGCTGTGGCAGACCCTCGACGAGATGACCTCTATGAAAATCCTCTCCCGCATCGAAGGCGACGAAGAGCGCACCAAGAAAGTCCTCGACGGCCTCAAAGCCCTGGTAGATGAGCAGATTGTGTCCGCCATCCCGCCCGCCGAAGAAGGCAATCCTGTGCAGAAAAGCATCTCCGCCGCCAAGATAGAAGAGATGCAGAAGAAACTCCAAGCCACAGGCTTCACCAGCTACTGGGCATAGAAAGTATATAATATGGATTTGTCATTATGAATACTTATAATATACCGACGTTACCTCTACCTTACGACCTTGAGACCATTGCCGTCTTAAAGCAGGTAAACCGAGCAAACAAAAAGCTGGCTGAGTTGAAGGGCGTCGCACAAACTATTCCCAACGAGCAGATTCTTATCAGCAGCCTAACCCTACAAGAATCCCGGGACAGTTCCTACGTGGAAAACATTGTCACTACGCATGACGAATTGTATCGTGCGGAATTGGAACCGACGTTGATTGAATTCAATGCCGCAACCAAAGAGGTTTTGCACTACAGAGAAGCCATCAATGAAGGTTTCCGTCTTGTAAGAGACAAGAACATTCTCACGCTGAATCATATAAAACGCATCCAAGAAATACTTGAAGAAAATAAAGCCGGATTCAGAAGTACACCTGGAACAAAGCTCAAGAGAGAATCCGATGATGCCATCGTATATGTTCCGCCTCAGGATCCGATGGAGGTGGAAAGATGCATGGTAAACCTGGAACAATTCATTAATGACATTGAGTTGAGCCCTGTCGACCCATTAATCAAAATGGCCATTATCCACCATCAATTCGAAAGTATACATCCTTTCTACAACGGCAATGGGAGAACAGGTCGTATTGTAAATATATTATATCTCGTCATAAGCGGCTTGCTTGACTTGCCAATCCTTTATCTAAGTCGATACATTACGCACAACAAAGGTGAGTACTATCGACTATTGCAAGCCATCAGAGACAAGAACATAGACAATGCGAAGGAATGGGAAGAATGGGTTTTGTTCATTCTCAAGGGTGTTGAATCAACTGCTGAAGACACGATAACCCTTGTAAAAAGTATTGGATCAATGATGGATGATTACAAGAGGATTTTGAGACCGGCTTTCGGGAAAAAATATAGTCATGACCTTATAAACGGTTTGTTCTATCATCCCTATACCAAGATAGAACATGTGGAAAGAAATCTACAACTCTCACGACAGACAGCCTCAAAGTACCTTAACAAAATTGTATCATTGGGATTGCTTCACAAAGAAAAGATTGGAAAAGAGAACTACTACATAAACACCAGATTGATGGATTTATTTGTCAGTTTCGGTGAATATGACGCTATCGTCCCCAATGAGAGTATAGAATCTGTTCATGTTAACGAAATCAAAAAAAATTAACATGAGATGCATGGTCATGTTAAGAAATTTCATTTTTTTTAACACGTTATTATTGTCAAGTTGATTTTTTGAAAAAAACTTAACACGAGAATTATTACATGGACCTCCTGCGCATCACACACGACGATTTCTTCCTGACGGTGGAAAGTACCCAGTTCCAACGAATGTGGGACAAGGGGAGTCGCATCCTCGGCAGGGAGAAGTTGACCTCCTCATATCATTGGGGTGAGGGGGTACAGAAAGTGGTGCTGGTGAAAGGGGATGTTGAATGTGAGATTGTGCAGGACAATACCGAGACACCCGCTGTATTCTTCGAACAGACGGACTACAGCGTGTGGGTGGATTTTACCAATTCCAAGGTGACAAAAGCATGGTTCGACAGCCCAAGGAAGGATGTCAACGACCGCTTCTCTTGGAAAGGGAGCAAGCAGATGTTGGCAGGATTCCTGAACTACGGTAACGAAATTGGCCGTGCCGACATGCCGATATGCTACACCGTGAACGGAGTGCAGAAAAAATTTGTTTTCTCCTACGATGTCATCTCAGCCAAGTTGGACTATCATCAAGACTGGAAGATTATCCTGCAGGACATCGAGGAGGAGTACCGCATGCTGTCGCTGGACTACCTGCGGCGCACCTATCACGGCATCAAGGAAGAGCATGGCGAGAGTTACGACATCATTTGGTGGAATATCTTCGGCGGGCTGCAAGAGCAGTTCCTGCGTACCGTCCATAACATCATCGACCGGCCACGTCATCGGCTGAAATCCATCGAGACCTACAAACGGGCCGACCAGATACGCCGCCTCACACCGCAACTGGAGCAACAACTGGCCGAGCACCGCATGGAAGAGACCCGCCTGTACCGCGTAGAGGAGCAGCAGAACACCTATAATACCCCAGAAAACCGTTTCCTGAAGCATGCCCTGCTGACGGTTCAAAAACGCTATTCTGCCCTCGCAGAGAGAGTTCTCCTGCAGGACACCCGTATGGCCGACACCCACCGGGACAGGATAGCCCACACCCGTGACGAGCTGAACCGCCTGTTGCGACACCCCTTCTTCCGTACCGTGGGACCATTTGACGGCATCAAGCAGGAGTCGCTCATCCTGCAGAAGGATGTAAATTACTCGAAAGTGTTCCGCATCTACACCATCCTGCAAAAGTCCTTCAGCCTCAACGACGGTCTCTACCGCATGGAGACCAAGGACATAGCCACCCTGTACGAGATATGGTGTTTCATCCAGGTGGAGAAGGTGGTCAAAGAGCTGACTGGCGCAGAAGCCGAGCAGCATAGCCGCACGGAGATGAGTGGTCTTTTCACCTACAGTCTTGGCAAAGGCGAACACTCGAAGATTATCTTCAAGAAAGACGATGTGACGCTGGCTGAGTTGGTTTACAATCCACGGCATAGTGACAAGGACGACGTGAAAGGTATTGGTGAGTTGGAGTCGAAGACCGTGCCGCAGAAACCCGACATCGTGTTGCAGCTCACCAAGGACGATCTGCAGGAAGGCATGAAACTCACCTACCTCTTCGATGCCAAATACCGGTTGGAGAAAGATGGTGCGAACGATGTGCCCCCCGACGATGCCATCAACCAGATGCACCGCTACCGTGACGCTATCTACTATAACAGCAAACACCGGGACGAGAAGATAAAGAAAGAGGTCATCGGCGGCTACATCCTCTTCCCCGGCCAGATGGACGAACTCTCGCGCTTCCGTCGCAGCATCGACGAGGTGAATATCGGAGCTTTCCCTATGCGTCCCGGCGACAACCAGCACGAACTATTGTCCGACTTCATCAAAGACCTACTGAACAAACACGCCGTGGAAATCGTCGAGCAAGTTATCCCGCAGAAAGGTACCTACCTGGAGATAAAGAACAGAGTCTTGGTTGGCGTAGTCAAGTCCGACAACCCTCAATATGAGAACTTCAAGGATGGCACCGCCTCCTTCTACTACTCTGGCGACACTTTTCCAACTACCATCCCATTGGATGGCATAGATTATTTCGCACCATACATCCCCGACAAAGGAATACGTGACCTATATCTTGTGTCAGGCATCCACACCTCAACCAAGGCCAAGGGGGCTGATGACGACAAACTTCGTATCACCTTTGAGCTCAAATTTGCCCGTACTTTATTTACAGACTACAAAATAGTCCCCCTCCCGATACAACACACTTTCAACGACACCTCATTGGACAAACTAACTTTGGAGTGACCAACTCACCATGGCACCCGAACAGCGGAACCGTCGCATGTAATTTCCGTAAGCCTTTTAATCCTCTATTATCCACAGATATTCTTTCAGCGGGACTTTGCCGGAGGGGGTGAGGCGGATGCCTTCGGAGGTTAAGAGGGAGGCTTGGGCGAGGTAATGCGAGGCGAGGCGGCCGGAGGCGTTGACGACGCGATGGCAGGGGAGGTCGGCATCGGGGGCCCCACGCATGATGCGACCCACCAGACGGGAATGATTGGGCCAGCCACACAAGGCGGCGATACGGCCATAGGTGAGCACCCGTCCACGCGGTATCTGTCGGACGATGTCGTAGACCTCGGCACGAAGGGTGGCCT
This sequence comes from Bacteroidales bacterium, assembly GCA_017501495.1. Lineage (GTDB taxonomy): Bacteria > Bacteroidota > Bacteroidia > Bacteroidales > P3 > Colimorpha. The sequence goes on from JAFVWV010000149.1 coordinate 35,292, forward strand.
CGCTCGGCTGTGCTGCAACGTTTATCATGAACGAATAACGCAATGCGCTGCTAATTATTGTCTCTCCTTTTATCATATACTCCTGCTCGCGCTCCGCGCATCGCGAAATCTCGTAGATCTTGTAGATTATTCCGCCTGCGGCGAGGACGCAAGGCGAAACAATATATAAGATTTATGGATCTCTGCCCATCAGGGTTAGGCGATTAATTCTCCTGCTCGCGCTATGCGCTTGCAAGATCTTGTAGATCTTGTAGATTATTTCGCCTGCGGCGGGGCGCAAGGCGAAACGATATATAAGATTTATAGATCTCTTCCCGCAGGGCTTGGCGATTAATTCTTCTGCTCACGCTCCGCGCATCGCGAAATCCCGCAGATCTTGTAGATTAAGAGAAAAATTATTTGGCCATTCCGGCGAAAAGTGTTACTTTTGCAATCAAAATGACGAGACAACGAACGGAAACTACAGAATCATCCTATGAAGCAAAATAGAATCAAAATCTGGCTGCTCGTCGCGCTACTGGTGCTGGCGGGAACGACGGCTCTGGCGGCATGCAGCGACAAGGAGGACACCCTTGCGGGGAGGCCCACCATTGAGCGCATCGAGCGGCGGGGCACGCTGCTGGTCGGCACCACGGGCGACTACCGACCGTTGTCGTTCCGCGAGCCGGAGACGGGCGAGTACTGGGGCTTCGCCATCGAGTTGGCCGAGTCCATGGCCAAGCGGATGGGCGTGGCGGTGGAGTTCGTACCCACCTCGTGGCCCACGCTGACCGCCGACGTGCAGGCCGAGCCACAGCTGTTCGACATGGCCATGGGCGGCATCACCATCACCGAAACGCGCTGCGCCACAATGCTGATGAGCGAAGGCTACCTGGCCAACGGCAAGACCATCCTCTGCCGCACGGAGGACACCGTCCGATTCCGCTCGCTCGAGGACATCGACCGGCCGGAGGTGCGCGTGATGGTCAACCCCGGCGGCCTCAACGAGCAGTTCGCCCGCCAATACCTCACCCACGCCACCCTTATCGTTCACCCCAACAACGAGGAGATACCCTCGCTCATCGCTGATGGCGAAGCCGACGTGATGATCACCGAGATAACGGAAGCCCCCTACTATGTGCAGAGCGACCCGCGCCTGGCGGCGCCCCTGCTCGACGCGCCCTTCACCCACGGCGAGATCGGCGTGCTGATGCGACAGGGGCAGGACGACCTGCTGGCCCTCGTCAACAGCATCATCCGCCAGATGAAGTCCGACGGCACCCTCCGTCAACTGACCGAGAAGTACGGATTGGTGTACGCCTACTGAAAAACAGAAACCAAGACCCACAGAATACCGCAACACCCTATGACCGACACCATGACACCCGAGCAGCGGCACCGCTGCATGTCGCACATACGCAGCAAGGCCACGAGGCCGGAACTGCTGGTGCGGCGGTGGCTGTGGAGCCACGGGTATCGGTATCGGCTGAACGTCAAGAGTGTCCCCGGCAAGCCGGACATCGTGCTGCGGCCCTACCGCACGGCGATATTCGTCAACGGGTGCTTCTGGCACGGACATGGTGTGCGTCCTCCGGCCGTACAAATTGAAAATTCAAAATTGAAAATTGAAAACTCCCCCTGCTGTAAGATTCCACAGACTAACCGCAACTTCTGGCTGGAGAAGATACGTCGCAACCAGGAGCGCGACCAGCGCAACTACACCCTGCTGCAGGACAACGGCTGGCAGGTCATCGTCGTCTGGGAGTGCCAACTGAAGCCCGACAAGATAGAGCGCACCATGCGCGAGGTGGAACTGGCGCTGAACAACAACCTGCTGGCAATATATAAACACCATCCCCTCCCCTACTCCACCGACGAGGACGAACCCATGCCCATGGCGGCGGAGGATTGAATTCCCTCGGCGCCGAAGCAGCAGGAATCACGAAGAACCTGTAGACTCCGACTGGAAGTCACCTCACGGCAGCATCACAATAAAAGGGGTGATGCCTCGTTATGTAATACATGGGTAAAATCAAAATATACTATTTCAGCCCTACGGAAGGAACCCTGCACGTGGCACAGCATCTGGGCGAACGGCTGGGGCAGCTGATAGATGCCCCGACAGAGTACCACTCCTATACGCTGCCTCAGGAGCGCGAGGAACTTCCGACCTTCGAGACAGACGACATCGTCCTCTGGGCAACACCTGTCTATGCCGGACGCATACCCAACAAAACGCTCGACTATGTGCGCCAGGCGCTTCACACACAAACACACAACAAATCCCTTGCCCTCGTCACATTCGGCAACCGCGCCTACGACAATGCGCTGGCGGAGCTGGTGGGTCTGATGCAAGACGGCGGCATGCAGACCGTGGGAGCTGTCGCCATGGTTACGCGACACGCCTTCAGCGACACCCTTGGTGCCGGACGGCCAAACCATGAAGACCTCGCCGCCCTCGACCGCTTTGCCGTGCAGGTGGCGAAGAAGATACGCTCCGGCAATCCTACCGTAATACATATTCCCGGCGAAGCCCATCCTGATAAATACTACACCCCCCTGAAGACCAACAACGCCCCTGCCGGTTTCCTCAAAGCCAAGCCCTCGTGCGACAGCACCCGCTGCACCCGTTGCGGCCGCTGCCTTGAGGTATGCCCCATGGGGAGCATCACGAACACCGACGGAATGCCCGCCTTCGACGGCATCTGCATCAAATGTCAGGCCTGCCGCCGCAGCTGCCCCACAGGAGCCATCGCCTTCACCGACGAGGAATACCTCTCGCATGTAGCCATGATCGAGCGCACCTTTGCGATGCCCAAACAACCGGAGTTCTATGTGGCAGAATAAGAGACTTGCTCAACAATAGGAACATGATGGGAAAGACAATAGAAGTTGTAGCTGCAATCATCCACGACGGCCATGGCCGCATCTTCGCCACCCAGCGCGGCTATGGCGAATGGAAAGACTACTGGGAATTTCCCGGCGGGAAGATGGAGTCCGGCGAGACCCCCGAAGAGGCACTGCTGCGCGAGATATGGGAAGAACTGGAGACCAGAATTGCTGTGGAGAGGCTGGTGGAAACGGTGGAATGGGACTATCCGGCATTCCACCTCACCATGCACTGCTACCTCTGCCATGTGGAGAGCGGGCACTTGGAACTGAAGGAGCACGAGGCAGCGCGATGGCTCACCAACGCCGAGTTGGAGAGCGTCGAATGGCTGCCAGCCGACTGGGAGCTGATAAAGACTCTCAAATCAATCTAAAAGACCGATGGAAGCCAGCACCCAAATACTGAAAGCCGAAAGACTTCGACGCGAACTGGAAGCGCTGCCCATTGCCTCGATAGCCGAAACTGTGAACGACACGCTGCGGCGCAATGCCGCTTTGGTTGTGACGGCGGCACCTGGAACCGGCAAGTCGACGCTGCTGCCGCTGACTATCCTGGCAGGGATGCCCGATGACGGAGGCAAAATCGTCGTGCTGGAGCCTCGGCGCGTGGCGGCGCGGCAGATAGCCTCACGCATGGCGTGGCTGCTGGGCGAGACTGTGGGCGAGACTGTGGGCTACCGCATACGGCTGGAGAGCAAGGTGTCGCGGCAGACGCGCATAGAAGTGGTCACCGAGGGTGTGCTGACGCGCATACTGCTCGACGACCCGGCTCTGGAAGGCATCGGGGTGGTGGTGTTCGACGAATTCCACGAGCGAAGCCTGAACACCGACGAAGCCTTTGCGCTGACACGCCAATGCCAGCAGCTGCTGCGCAGCGACCTGCGCATGGTGGTGATGTCGGCCACCATAGGCGCCGCAGCCTTGCAGGAGGCACTGCACTGTCCGCTTCTGCATTGCGATGCCAAGATGTTTCCCGTTGAGATAATCCATTCCGACAGCATAGGAGCAACCGACCCATCCGCCGTAGCCGGGCGGATGGCGAAAGCCATACTGCAAGCCCACCGCAGCCACGAAGGCGACATACTGGCCTTTCTGCCGGGCGAGGGCGAAATACGCCGGACGGCGGAGCTGCTTGACGGGAGCCTGGACGGAACAGCGATATGTCCTCTCTACGGCATGCTCTCCAACGACGAGCAGGCGCGGGCCATAGCCCCGAGTCCGGCTGGCGAGCGCAAGGTGGTCTTGGCCACGCCCATTGCCGAAACCTCGCTGACCATCGAGGGTGTAAGGGTGGTGGTTGACAGCGGTCTGTGCCGCAAGATGGTGTTCGACCCCCGGAGCGGCCTGAGCCACCTGGAGACGGTGCGCATCTCGCTTGACATGGCCACCCAGCGCACCGGCCGTGCCGGACGTGTGGCGCCCGGCGTGTGCTATCGCCTGTGGAGCAAGGCCGACGAAGCCCGAATGGAGCCCGAGCGGAAGCCCGAGATACTTGAAGCCGACCTCGCCGCGCTACTGCTCGATGCCGCCATCTGGGGCGAGAGCGAGGTGGCGGCCCTGCCATGGCTGACGCCGCCGCCGAAGGCATCGGTAGTACATGCACGCAGGCTGCTCGTCGCCCTCGGCGCGTTGGACGAACAGGGCAAGGCTACCCCGATGGGCAAAGCCATGGCCAAACTGCCATGCCATCCACGCATAGCCCGCATGCTGCTCACAGCCGAAAGCCCCGGACAGCGGGCCCTCGCAGCCGACATGGCCGCCCTGCTTGAAGAAAAAGACCCGCTGGCCGGCGAAGCCGACGTCTCGCTGGCGAAGCGTATAGACGCCCTGCGCCGCCAACGCAGAGCCAATGGAGGCCGCTGGGCACACCTCGTCAGGACAGCACGCCAATACGCCGCCTTGATAAAGGCCGACGACGACAACACATCTGCAAACCCCTACGACGCAGGGGCACTGCTGGCGTCGGCATTCCCCGAGCGCATCGGCAGGCGATGGCGAGAGGGTGTGGGCGTGTTCCAGCTGTCGGGCGGCGACCTTGTAGGCATCGATGCCCAGGACCCACTCTCCGAGGCCGAATGGATTGTGGCCGCCTCGATGCACCAGAAGGCCGGCGGCACGGGCAAGGTGTTCCTGGCCAGCCTTGTAGACCCCACCGATCTGAAAACCTACGCCACCGAGCGCGACATCATAGCCTGGGACGGCAAGGCCGGATCCGTCATAGCACGCAAAGAGAGGCGTATTGGTAACATTCTCTTGGAATCCAGACCGCTGACGGGCGACACACGCGATGCCGTGCAGCGTGCCGTCTGCGAAGCCATAGCGAAAGAAGGACCATCGATGCTGGCCTTCACCGACAAGGTGGCCAACCTGCAGCGGCGCATTGCCTTCGTCGGCCAGCGGCACCCCGAACTGGAGCTTCCTCCTGTGGACACCCCGTCGGTGTGCGCAAGCGCCGCAGAGTGGGGCCCGCTCTTCGTGGGCAAAGCCGCCACCGTGACCGAGCTCAAGAAGATAGACCTCTGCGAGGTAGTGTGGAGCCGCCTCGACTACGGGCAGCAGCAAGCCGTGGAGCGGCTGGCGCCGACCCACATCGCCGTTCCGTCGGGCAGCCGCATTGCAGTGGAATACCGCCTCGGAGCCGAAGCGCCGGTACTGCGCGTGCGCCTGCAGGAATGCTTCGGCCTGACTGAGACGCCGCAGGTGGACGGCACGCCGGTGCTGATGGAGCTGCTCTCGCCGGGCTTCAAACCCGTGCAGCTCACGAGCGACCTGCACAGCTTCTGGCAGTCGACCTACTTCGAGGTGCGCAAAGAGCTACGCCGCCGCTACCCCAAGCACGCCTGGCCCGACAATCCGCTGGAGGCCCAACCCCACAGAAAATGATTATGAGACTTCTATAAATACATATTTGAAAGTGCGTCTCTTCGAGACGCTAATTTGTATCTGCTTGATATACTCCACACTTATAGTGTGGGGTTATTGAGAGTTTGCCTCTTCGAGGCAATTTATAGAAGAACCATACTGCATAAAGAAAGCGCTGCCGACAGTGTTTTGTCGGCAGCGCTTTCTTTTATTATAATACATAATACTCAGCACATTGGCACGACAAAAAGAATTGTCGTGCAGAGGTCGACCTGCGACAAAATCCGCCACTTTAACATTTTTTGATTTTGCCATGTCGGAGAAAAAACTTACCTTTGCATCTCGACTTGGGAGCCCACCGAGAGCGCATATCAACGATACATCAACGATATATCAACGATATATCAACGATTAAAATCGTCGAAATATCGTTGATATATCGTTGATGTATCGTTGATATGCACTACCGGTAGCGGCTGGAATACGACCTGGATAACATAAATTAACATAAAAATCGATACACTATGAGCAAAGAAAAGATTGCCGGCCTGATGATCAACGGCCGATTGAAAAAGAGCGGAGTGACCTTCTACACCCGCAACGGACAGATGGTGGCGCGGACGGCGCACAGCAACCAGCCTCAGAGCCGCACGCGCGGCCAGTTTGTGGCGCGCCAGCAGCTGGCACACAGCTGCCGCCTGTGGACGACGCTGAAATGGGCCGGAGAGCCGACCTTCGCCACCGAGCAGTCGCCCTACTCGCGCTTCCGCAGCATGATGCGCCGCACACCGGTGGTGTTCCTGCCAAGCACCGGGCGATTGAGCAATGCCACGCTGCTGCTGCCCGGCATGCCGGTGAGCGACGGCCTGCTGCCCACCATCGAGCAGCGCCTCGGCGAAGTGGACGGACAGCCGGCGCTGCTGACCAGCCTGCAGCGGAGCGACCTGCGCCGCGCCGACTCACTGCTGCTCTACACACTGAAGCAGACTGTGGAGAACGGATGTCCCGGCGTGGTGGTGAAACGCGCCGAAGTGAAAGCGGCAGACATGGTCGACGGACCCGACGGACTGGCACTGGCGGCCGACGAATTCGCCGACAACAACATGGGCTGGGCGCTGGTGCATGTGCGCCAGGGAGCCTACTCGGCCCAGACGGTGGTCACCCGATGCACCCTCTACGAACAATACACCACTGAAGAGGCCCTGCAGCGCGCCGCCGAAAGCTACGGCGGATTGACGAAATAAGATTTGATAATCGAGAAACGAGAATTGAAACAATGAAGAAAATCTACACCCTTTTGATGGCCGCCCTGTGCCTCGCGGCTGTGGGCTGCAATAAAACAGAGAAAACCACAGACATGAAATACCGCCCGCTGGGCGCCACAGGACTTGAGGTGAGCGAGATAAGCATCGGCTGCGGCGGCTTCGAGAAGCTCGACAGCGCCGCCTCGCTCGAGCTGATGACCATGGCGCTCGACAGCGGCATGAACTACATCGACATCTACGATGCCTCGCCGAAGACACGCTCCAACATCGGCCACGCCCTGCAGGGCCGACGAGACGAGATGATTATCCAGGGCCACATAGGCACCATCTACAAAGACGGCCAGCACACCAAGACGCGCGACGTCGCGGAGGCCAAGGCCGGCTTCGAAGACCTCCTCGCCCGCCTGCATACCGACCACATCGAGGTGGGCATGATACACATCACCGACAGTCAGGAGGAATGGGACGAGATACAGGGGTCGCCCTTCCTCGACTATGTGTTCCAGCTGAAGAAAGAGGGCAAAATCAAGCACATAGGCCTCAGCAGCCATAACGCCGAGGTGGCCCTACGCGCCGCCAAAAGCGGATGGGTGGAAGTCATCATGTTCTCGCTCAACCCCGCCTTCGACCAGCTGCGCGGCGGCGCCATACCCTGGGAGAAAGGCGCCATGGAGAACCTGCAGGGCGGCATAGACCCGGTGCGCGTGGAATTCTACGACTACTGCGCCACACACCATATAGGCGTCACGGTGATGAAGACCTTCGGCGGCGGTGGCAAACTGCTCGACGAGAAACAGTCGCCCCTTGGCGTGGCCTACACCCCCGAGCAATGCATCGCCTACTGCCTGGCCAAGCCATGCATCAGCACCTGCATCCTCGGCATCGACAACATGGACGAGCTGAAACGCGACCTGCACTGGATGCACGCCACCGAGGCCGAGAAGGACTATGCCAATGTCGTCAAGCGCGAACAATCCAATCTGGGCGGCGACTGCACCTACTGCAACCATTGCTCGCCCTGCACCCAGGGCATCCCCATAGCCCGCGTCAACGAACTGCTCGACAAAGCCGAGCGCGACGGCCTGACCGACGAGCTGCAGGCACAATACAACATGCTTGACCACAAAGCCTCGGAGTGCACCCACTGCGGTGCCTGCATGAGCCGCTGCCCCTTCGGGGTCGACATCCCGGCCCGAATGGACGCCGCCAAGGCGATGTACGAGAAATAGCACACCACTGAGAAAGGCAACATCCACGGTCGCATGCTGTTCAATACGATAGAGTTTCTGGTGTTCCTGCCGGTGGTCACGGCGCTGTTCTACCTGCTTCCGCAGCGGTGGAGATGGCTGTGGCTGCTGGCAGCCAGCTGCTTCTTCTACATGTGGTTCATACCGCAGTATATCCTCATACTGGCGGCGACCATAGCCATAGACTACGAAGCAGGGCTGCTGATGGAGCGCTGGAACGACCGACCACGGTGGCGGCGGTGGTGCCTGGTGTCGAGCGTGGTGAGCACCTGCGTGGTGCTGTTCGTCTTCAAATACCTCAACTTCTGCAGTGAGAACCTGGTGCTCATGGCTCAGCATTTCGGATGGGCACACCCGCAGCGGGCGTTGAACATCGCATTGCCGATAGGACTCTCTTTCCACACATTCCAGAGCCTGAGCTACGTGATTGAGGTCTACCGCGGCAACCAGCGCGCCGAACGGCACGCCGGCTACTACGCGCTGTATGTGATGTTCTATCCGCAACTGGTGACAGGCCCCATCGAGAGGCCACAGAACCTGCTGCGCCAGTTGCACGAGAAGAAAGAGCTGCAGGCCGACAACATAGCCCGCGGCATGAGACTGGTGCTCTTCGGTCTGTTTCTGAAGATGGTAGTGGCCGACAACATAGGGACACTGGTCGACCAAGTCTACGCTGCACCGCAAGACTTCGGCCGGGCCGACATCGTTCTGGCCATGGTGTTGTATTCATTCCAGATATACGGCGACTTCTTCGGCTATTCGACCATCGCGCTGGGATGTGCACGGATGATGGGCTTCACGCTGACCGACAACTTCCGGACTCCCTACCTGGCCGACAGCATACGCGAGTTCTGGCACCGGTGGCATATCTCGCTCTCCACATGGTTTCGCGACTACCTCTACATACCGCTTGGCGGCAACCGCGTGAAGCTGCCGCGTTGGATGCTGAACACAATGGTGGTGTTCACGGTGTGCGGCATCTGGCATGGAGCCAACTGGACATTCATGCTCTGGGGCGCAGCCTACGGAGTGCTGCTGATTGTTGAGAAATTGGCCGGAAGCAAGAACGGACGATGGCGCTGGATGCACGTAGCACTGACGTTCACGGCAGTGACGCTGCTGTGGACGGTGTTCCGCGCGCCGTCGCTGGGGGCGCTGGCCGACATTTACGGTGCATTGATTCATGGAGGCGGCAACAGTCATCTGAACATCGGCGCACCACTGATAGTGGCGCTGGCGGCATTCATAGCCATCGACGTGCTGACGCGCCGGACGCGCTTCGACGAATGGTGCGGCCGCATGGCAGCGCCGCTGCGCTGGACAATCTACGCGCTTATGGCCTTCGCCATCGTGGCATTCGGCTCGGTGGAGCAGCACCCATTCATCTATTTCCAGTTTTAGACCGCTAACGTGAGAAAAGAGATACGACATATAATCCTTGGGGTGCTGACGGCAGCGGCAGTGATGGCCGCGGTGGCCGCGGTATACCGGCTCACGCTCCACGACAAAGACATGACAGAACAATGCGCTTTGATGGAGAAAGTGCAACGAGCCGTGGACGAACAGGCCGAAATCATCTACCTCGGCGAATCGTCGGACTTCAGCGTAGCCGATGCCGACACCGACAGGCGCAGCATCTGCCGCATGGTGGCCGATGAATTGGGAGAACCACGCATGTGCGACATGGCCTCGGCCGCCACACATGCCGGCGTGTTCTACGACATGATGAACCGCCTTCCCAAAGAGAGCAACATACATACCGCCGTGGTGACAGTCAACATGAGGTCGTTCACAGCCGAATGGATCTACTCCAAACTGGAGACACCTCTGCGCAAACAGCAGTTGATGCTGAAGCGCAGACCCGCATTGTGGAACAAGGCTATGCTGGTATTCAAAGCCTATCCGCGATGGAGCGAGAAGGAGCGCGACCGACTGGTCGTAAAACACCTGCGCCGACAAGCCGCCCCGCCGCCCTATGCCAATGCCAGGGCATGGGACGTCGCCATGGCCGACAGCCTGACGACCGCAGGATGGCCTCAAGACAGCGTGGCCATGGCCTGCCACTACATAAAATGCTTCGCCACAGCGATGGACGAAGACAATCCGCGCATAAGAGACCTGGACCGCATAGTGCAGCTGTGCCGACAGCGCGGATGGCGGCTGGTGATGCACATACTGCCCGACAACGAGGAACAGATGAGCCGCATGGTCGGACAACGGCTAGTGCAAATACTGCGCGACAACGGCCGATACGTACAGCAACGCTACGAGGAAATGGGCGCCACAGTGGTCAACAACCAAGGACTGCTGCCTGACTCGACGTTCACCGAGCGCAACTATCCCACCGAACACTATACGCAAGAAGGACGACTGGCTGTGGCTAAAGCCATAGCCGCGATAATGGAAAGTGAAAAATAAAACACCAAACATGAAATATTCAGTAAAATTAACGATTGCGACACTGTGCATGACGATGCTGGCTCTGGCCGCAAGTGCGCAGGTGAACCAGAAAGAAAGCTGCACATCGATCATGGTGGGCAAGCGGGCATCGACCGACGGGAGCGTCATCACCTCGCACACCTGCGACGGACGCTACCGCACATGGATGAGCATCGAACCGGCCATGAAAGCCGAGAAAGGCCGCAAACACACCGTGCGCCGAGGCACCATGCAGACCCGCGACGCCAGCGACACCACCGGCGTGCGCAACATGGGCACCATACCTATGGGCGATGCCACCTATGCCTACCTCAACACAGCCTACCCCTGCCTCAACGAGAAGCAGCTGGCCATAGGCGAGACCACCTTCGGCGGACCCGACATACTGGAGAACAAAGAAGGCATGTTCACCATCGAGGAGCTGGAGCGCGTGGCCTTGATGCGCTGCTCCACCGCTCGCCAGGCCATAAATCTCATTGCCAAACTGGTGGAGAAATACGGCTACGGCGACGGCGGCGAGTGCATCACCATAGCCGACAAGAAAGAGGTGTGGCAGATGGAAATCGTCGGTGCAGGTCCCGACAAAATCGGCGGCCTTTGGGCGGCACAGCGCGTGCCGGACGACCACATAGCCGTCAGCGCCAACATACCGCGCATCGGACGGCTGCAGCGCATGAATCCCGACTACTTCATGTGCTCGGACAGCATCGAGGCGGTGGCCAAACGCTACAACCTTTGGGACGGACAGGGCGACTTCATCTGGTGGAAAGCCTTCAACACCTCGTGGGCCAACGGCAAGAACTTCCGCGAACGCGAATACTTCATCTTCAACAGTCTGGCGCCCTCGCAGGGTTTCACGATGGACATGGCCGAGTTGCCCTTCTCGGTGAAGCCCGACTCGCCGGTCGACGTCACCGACGTGATGCGCCTTCTGCGCTCTACCTACGAGGGCACAGAGATGGACATGACGAAAAACCTCAAGGTGGTGGTGGACCGCAAGCGCGAGGACGGCAGCAAATACAAAGACACGGTGGTCAGCCCCGTGGCCAACCCCTGGCTGGGCGGCACGATGCAGCAGACGCTGAACATGTTGGCTCCCGGCACCATCGACTTCAAGCGCACGGTGAGTGTGGCATGGTGTTCCTACTCTTTTGTGGCGCAGCTGCGCGACTGGCTGCCCGACGCGGTGGGCGGCATCTGCTGGGTGGCACTCGACAACCCCGGCCAGAGTCCGCGCGTGCCCATCTTCTGCGGCACCACCGAGCTGCCTGCAGCCTTCGCCACCTGCGGCCAAAAGAATTACGTGCCCGACGCCGCCCTGTGGCAATACCGACGCGCCAACAAGCTGGCCACTGTGCAGTGGCAGCGCACCAAGAAACAGCACATGAACGCCGTGCTGCACCACGAAGGCAAGGCCTTCAGCGGACTGAAAAGCCTCGAAGACGGCATCAAGGGCATGAAAGACCCCAGCAAAGCCGCCAAACAGCTGAATGCCTACACCAAGCAGATATACGACGGCACCGTCGAGGCTTGGGCAGAACTGGAATCGCAATACTGGCACATGTTCGGCATGGGTTTTTAAAGAAAATTGAAAGTTGAAAATTGAAAGTATGAGACGACTGATTGTTTTTGTCATAGCGCTGCTGCCGCTGGTGGCCACGGCGCAGAATGTGAAGATCCCGAAGGGGGCCAACGAGTTCACCTACCACCAGATTGAATACGGCGAACAGAACGACACCACAGAAGTCTATGTGCACCGCGACAACGACGTCGTTACCATCGTCACGCAGAAGCCCAAGGGCAAACTCATCCCCGGCTATTGCCAGACGGTCACCGAGGTGGACTATGCACAGGACAGCATAACAGTCAACGCTTACTATGACGACTCCATCTACTTCTACCGCACGGGCTTCTCGCGCAACGATCTGGAGTGGAAAAAGGAAAACGGAAAGTGGAAAACCTCCGTCAACAGCAACACCTTGGAGTTCGAGATGGACGAGAAGGCGCCGGTCAATGTTAACCCGCTGCCCTACTACGGGCTGAACAAGGGTGTGCTGCGCACGTTCACACGCAACGGGCAGAAACGTCTGGTGCTGGCCAAGGCCGAGAAGGTCGACTGGGGGATGTGTGGCCCATTAAAGGTGCTGCTCCCGTCGCGCCGCGTTTCGCCCCGTGAGCTTGACCGCATCATGAAGGAACGCCTCGTCGTCACCACCCGCATCTTCGACCACGAGCAGATTTGCTGGGGCAAGGCGAATGCCCATATCGACGGTGGACTGCAGGCTGTGCCCAGCGACACGGTGCTGCACTATGCCGGCGGCACCCTCATCCTCAAGAAGGTCAAACTGCCCCGTCTACCGCACCACTACCAACACTTCGTGGAGCTGCACCAGCAGAGCAACGGCGACGCCTACGACCGCACTGGCTCGCTCTTCATCGTCACGCCAGGCTTCTTCGAGGGCATCAACAACCACCCCGACAGCTTGCCTGTCTTCACCGGCCGCGACGGCCAGCGCTACCAGGGCATGATGGCCACGGGCAGCTACCAGCCCCCCATCGAGCTGGTGCGCTTCTTCACCCCCTTCGGCGTGGGCCACTTCAACGAGCGCATGGCCGGCTACGGCATCGACTGGCGCGACGAGACTTTCTACCGTCAGGAGATTACCGACCTCTACTACCGCTGCATGGATGACCAGAGTGTATGCATCGGCATATGGATTGGCAACTACGACGCCGGCGGCCATCGGGTCACCGTGGATATTAAGTCGTATCCCAACGATTACGTGTGGGAGGAACCGGGAGAAGAGAGTGAATTCCCCGGCGAAGTCGTCTCTCTCTTCAACACCTGCAATGTCCTCGAAATGGCCGGGCAGAACTACGGCAAGCTCTTCGCCACCGACTCGCTGACGGTAACATTCAGACTTGAAGACATCGATCAGTCTGCCGAGTTGCGCTACATCAGCACCGGCCATGGCGGCTGGGGCGAGGGCGACGAGTTCGTGCCCAAGACCAACACCATCCTCATCGACGGCAAGCCCGTCTTCACCCACACCCCATGGCGGCAGGACTGTGGCTGCTACCGCGACCTCAACCCGGTGAGCGGCAACTTCTGGAACGGTCTTAGCAGCTCCGACTTCTCGCGCAGCGGCTGGTGCCCCGGCACGGCCACGCAGCCCGTCTACTTCGACCTCTCGCCCTGGGCCGACGGCAAGGAGCACACCCTCACCGTGGCCATCCCGCAGGGCAAACCCGTCGAGGGCATGTTCAGCCACTGGGCCGTCAGCGGAGTGCTCATCGTGGAATATTGAACATTTTTAAAATATTTTTTTGCAAGATAAGAAAATAGTCGTATTTTTGCAGCCAGAAAGAGAATAAAGTATTAACCCCCTAAATCGTAAAAAATGGAAAAATATGTATGTGACGTTTGCGGCTACGTCTATGATCCAGCAGTCGGCGACCCCGACAACGGCATCGCTCCGGGCACCAAATTCGAAGACCTGCCAGCCGATTGGGTATGCCCACTCTGTTCGGTAGACAAAACACATTTCGAAAAACAATAACATTTCAAAACAACCAATACCATGCTTAACAAAAAAGTTTCAGACCTGCTGAACGAGCAGATCAACAAGGAGCTCTACAGTGCCTACCTCTATCTGGACATGAACAACTACTTCGACAAGCGCGGCCTCAACGGCTTCGCCAACTGGTACATGATTCAGGCTCAGGAAGAGCGCGACCACGCCATGCTCATCTACAAGTATATGCAGAACAACGACTGCCCCATCAAGCTGAACGCCATTGCCATGCCCGACAAAGTCTTCAAAAAAGACATGGACGTGCTGAAGGCCGGCCTTGAGCACGAGGAGTACGTCACCGCCTCGATCCACGCCATCTACGACGCAGCCTACAAAGTGAAGGACTTCCGCACCATGCAGTTCCTCGATTGGTTTGTCAAAGAGCAAGGCGAAGAAGAGACCAACGCACGCGACATGATTACCAAGATGGAACTCTTCGGCACCGATGCCAAGAGCCTTTATATGCTCAACCAAGAGCTTGCCGCCCGCACCTACAACGCGCCAAGCCTGGTGCTCGACTAACCCCTGAGCGTCAGCTACAAAACAAACGGCCGCGCAGCATATGCTGCGCGGCCGTTTTTTATCGACGAAAGCGATTATTTTTCCCGCGTCCAGTAGACAGATTCGCTTATCCCCATCAGGGACCCCTTTATTTTCAGACGTCCGTCGGCCATAAACTCGGCTGTCATTTTGGCCCTGATCCCCCTTTGTGGGTCGTATATCTTCGTGCCGTCCCAACGATGCTCTTTGGCATTGTAGCGTAATCCGCTGAAAAGCACGATGCGGTCGGCCGGAATATTGCGCAAGCTCTTGTCTGGATTCTTCTTGTCGAGTATCTTGTTGCCTTTGTCGTCACGGTCGTGCTCGAGCCAAATGATCTGGGCACGGTAGGTACCGTCGTCAAACTTGGTTATCTTGGCACGGAAGCGGTCGCTGCCCTGCATACCACTGTAAGTGCCAACAATGGCGTCAGCTCGGTTGTTCAAGGTGTTCTGCGCCACTGCACCACCGACAATACCAAGCGCAAAGGCCATGAATATCAGTATCTTTTTCATTTCTGTAATTATTACTTACCATGCAAAGATACGAATAAAACGCAAACCGAATATTTTTTTTTCATCATCTCGGAAAAAGGCAAAAAAACACGCCTTGCAAACACCTGATAGTCAGGGACCGATAGTGACCATCTCCTACTCCGCTCCTACTCTTCCCTATACCCGCGCTATACCAACTCTTACTCAAGTAATACCAAAGCAGTGGCAGAAAGGTTGTTGATCATTTGCATGTCGCTCCCGCACACTGTTTGAAACTGATGTCATTCTGCAAATAAATATTTGTAAATATCAAAATAATGCGTATATTTGCAGTGACATCCAAAGATAGACAACACGATGCAAGTATTTGACCGACAACAAAATCGCATTGCCACAAATCTCCGATTGGCGATGGTTTATGTTGCAGGATGCATTGCTTGACAGAAGGTAAAAAACAACAAGAGAAAAATAATATGGCGAAAAAGGATTCTTCGGAGATGCAGGTCGGTGACGCAACCCGCCCTCAATATGCCCAGACAGCAGCACAGATGTCGCGTGGCGGCATGCACATCCAATGCACACGAGCCCAATTTGAGTCGCGACAACGCATACGCCACATCTCGACGCTTTGGCAGAAAATCAAAGCAGCCGGAGAGCCGATGTTTGCCGGCGAGAAGTCGCCCTACAACAATTTCGCCGCCATAGCCAACATCCTGCCGACAATCTATCTGCCCAATACCGAGGGGCGACCGAACGCGGCAGTTCTCATCCCCGGTATGACAGTAAGCAATGGTCCATTGACGCCGCTGTGCGAATGGCTCGGCACTGTAGACAATCGTCCGGCGTTAATGACCAATCTGAGGAAAGCCAACATACAAAGAGGCGACCGATTGCGCCTATACTCATTCTGTCAGAGCATGGAGTTCGGCTATCCTACACTGAACGTCGGCGTACGCGACGTAGCCCATAGTGAACTACGCGCAACGGAAAGCGGCATGGCACTGGTCGACCAACAATTTGCCGACAACAACTGCGGATGGGCTTTGGTCCACGTTCGACAAGGAGTCTGCTCGACGCAGGCCGTCATCACCCGGTGCACCATCTATCGAAGCTTCATCACAGAAGAAGCCCTGCAGGCCGCCGCCTCAAGTTTTGGCGGACTGAAAGACAGCAAACGTAACCACAACGCAAAATAAAACAAAGTATTAACCCCTAAACAAAGAAAACAATATGAGCAAAAAATTCATCTGCCCCGTGTGCGGATATGTCTATGAAGGCGACGTGATGCCCGAAAAGTGCCCCATTTGCGGCAAACCGATGCAGGAAATGAAAGAAGACATCAAGACCTGGGCCGCCGAACATATCGTCGGCGTGGCCAAAGACGCTCCGGAAGACATCAAGGCCGACCTGCGTTCCAACTTCGAAGGCGAGTGCAAAGAAGTGGGTATGTACCTGGCCATGGCCCGCGTGGCTCACCGCGAGGGCTACCCCGAGATAGGTCTCTACTGGGAGAAGGCCGCCTTTGAGGAGGCCGAGCACGCCGCCAAGTTTGCCGAGCTGCTGGGCGAAGTGCTGACCGACAGCACCAAGGAGAACCTGCGCGTCCGCGTCGAAGCCGAATACGGCGCCACCGCCGGCAAGACCGACCTCGCCAAGCGCGCCAAAGCCCTCAACCTCGACGCCATCCACGACACCGTCCACGAGATGGCCCGCGACGAGGCCCGTCACGGCAAAGCCCTCGAAGGCCTGCTGAACCGCTATTTCAACAAATAACAAAAAATGTCCCCCCGCAAGGCCATATCCTATGTACTCTTCCCCCTCACCTGCTGGTATGCTGTGGGGGTGGCTTTCAGGAATATGCTCTTTGCGTTAGGCTTGAAAAAACAAGAGGCTCCCCACATCACAACTATTGGTGTGGGGAACCTTTCTACCGGCGGCACCGGCAAGACACCGATGGTCGAACATCTGCTGAGCCTGCTGGCCGACCAACACACTACAGCCATGCTCAGCCGTGGCTACAAACGGCGCAGCAAAGGCTATGTTGAGGACGACGGCACCCACAATGCCGCACAACTGGGCGATGAGCCAGCCATGATTGCCTCCAAGTTTCCACAGGTACGGGTAGCCGTGTGCGAAAAGCGCATCGAAGGAGTACGTCGACTGATGGAGAATCCGGCCATGACCGGAATACCTGACGAGTCAGACCAACCTGACAATGGCACCCCGCAGCTGATTATCCTCGACGATGTGTTCCAGCATCGCAGCATCAAACCCAGCATCAACATCCTGCTCACCGACTACAGTCATCCCTTCTACAAAGACCACATCCTGCCATACGGAGACCTGCGCGAATTCAAAAGCGCCCGCTATCGGGCAGGCATTGTCGTCGTCACCAAGTGCCCGGCACAGTTAAACCCCATCGAACGCCACAACATACAACAAAGTTTGCGGCTGCTCAACTATCAGAAGGTCTTCTTCTCGTACCTCAAGTACGGCGAATTGCAACATCTCGAGGGCGGCAGGGCAGACATCGACCTGCGCCGTATGGATTGTGTGCTGGCAGTCACCGGCATTGCACACCCCGAACCGATGGTAGCCGAGTTGAGACGCCGATGCAAGGTGCAACACTCGAGCTTCGCCGACCATCACGACTACTCCAAACGCGACATCGCTCATATACGTGAAACACTGAATGCCCTACCTGGCGAACGGAAGGCTATAGTCACCACAGAGAAAGACGCCATGCGCCTGCGCGGCAAATGCGACGGGCTGCCTGTCTATGTGCTGCCCGTTGAGATGGCTTTCCACGATGGCCACAACATAAACTTCGACCAAGTCATTGAGTCGACTGTGAGGGAAAACATCTCGTTCCTCTCAAAACTGAGCATCTGGAGTTAATCCACGCCTATTTCTTTATATAACTCAAGAAGTCGAGGTCGATACTAAGGCTCACGAAAGGCTTCAAAAGCCAAGCCTTGGCAGTGACATCGTCGATGCTTTCGCCGTGGCTCAGTTTCTCGCCCGTCTCACGACCTTCGGCCAGTACCTGGTATTCGGCCACGTTGAATCCGGCCGTGAGGTAGAAGAAATCGACAAACCTGAAGCTCAGGCCTGCATAGAAGTTCTTGAAGAGGTTGCTTCCGCCGAAGCCCACGTATAGCCCGAGGTCGTAGGCAAAATCCTGATCGAATTTCGGTATCTCGCCGGTTCTCAGTTCGTGGCTTTTGTTGAAATACTTGGTCATGTCCCACAGCATCACCGAAGCACCGGTGACATAGTCGAACTCGATGCTGCCTGCGTTGCGGTTGGCTATATGGCGGTCGCCGTTGGCATCGAGCCGTATCTCCCATGCGGGGGTGCGGTAGAATCGCATGGCCACACCCTGTATGGGGCGCACTTTCTTCTTGCGGTTGGTGGCAACGGCCACTTTCTCCTCGGCAGCTTTGGCTCGCTCTTCGAGGTATTTGTTTTTCTCTTCGCGGCGCACAGCCTCAATCTCGGCCACACGAACCACCGAACGCAGCGAGTCGACTATGCGGATATAGTAGTTGCGTTCGGCCTCAAGCTTTTCTTTGTCCACACCATTGGCGGTGAGGATCTCGCGGTAGAAGACCTCTTTCTCCTGCAGCGCTTTGAGGGCTGCTGTATCTGCCACACGCACAGTGACGGTGTCGGTACGCAGTATGTATACCGAGTCGGTGCGGTAGACGGTCAGGGTGTCGGTCTTGGTAACGAATACAGTGTCGTGTTTCGGCAGCCATGTACCCACGCCTGCATCGACGATGCTGTCGGCGGTGCGAAGCTGCACCTGCAGTGTGTCCTGGGCTTTGGCGCCAAGGATACTGCAAACGAAAAGCAATGCTATGGCCAGCAGACGTTTCATCCGAGGCGTTCTATCAGTTGGTCCACAGTAAGTGTCTCCTGTGTGCCGTCTTGCATGTTCTTCAGGGTGACTGTGCCGTCCCTCATCTCGCTCTCGCCCACAAAGGCCACATAAGGTACAGCCTTGCGGTTGGCGAAGTCCATCTGCTTCTTCATCTTGGCACTGTCGGGGTAGATGAGGGTGGAGATGCCTGCATCGCGCAGTCGTGCGGCGATGCCTATGCAGGCGGCCTGTTCGGCTGGGCCGAAGTTGATGAACATCACCCTTGCGGCCTGCTCCAGCCCTTCAGGGAAGGCCCCGAGCTCGGTGAGCACGTCGTAGATGCGGTCGGCACCGAACGAGATGCCCACGCCGCTGACATCGGGCATGCCGAAGATGCCGGTGAGGTTGTCGTAGCGGCCACCGCCGCAGATGCTGCCGATTTGCACATCCTTGGCTTTGACCTCGAAAATGGCGCCTGTGTAGTAATTCAAGCCACGAGCCAGGGTGAGGTCGAGTTCCACATCGCACTTCATTCCGGCTGCGTCGATATAGCCAAAGAGGGTTCTCAGCTCTTCGACACCCTTCTGGCCCACCTCCACGTTGGCGAACATCTGGCCGAGGGCGGCAAGCTTGTCGGCGGCACTGCCGCTGAGCGAGAATACGGGGTCGAGGGCGGCAATCTGCTCCTCGCCGAGGCCGCGTTCGCGCAGTTCGGCGCGCACGTTGTCGAGGCCTATCTTGTCAAGCTTGTCTATGGCCACGGTGATATCCACCAAGCGCTCCGGCGCTCCAATCATCTCGGCTATGCCGGCCAGCACCTTGCGGTTGTTGATCTTCACGCAGACTTTGATGCCAAGCTTGGAGAAGACCATGTCTATCATCTGCACCAACTCAAGCTCGTTGAGGAGCGAGGTGGAGCCAATCATGTCGGCGTCGCACTGGTAGAACTCGCGGTAGCGACCCTTCTGCGGCCGGTCGGCGCGCCAGACGGGCTGCAGCTGGTAGCGGCGGAATGGAAAGACCACTTGGTCGCGGTGCTGCACCACGAAGCGGGCGAAAGGCACCGTCAGGTCGTAGCGCAGGCCGCGCTCGCAGATGAGCGGAGCCACCTTGTGGTAGTCCTGCGTGAAGTCGACGCCATCCATGAAGTCGCCGCTGTTGAGCACCTTGAAGAGCAGCTTGTCGCCCTCTTCGCCATACTTACCCATCAGGGTGGAGAGGTTCTCGAGCGACGGTGTCTCGATAGGCTCGAATGCAAAAGCACGGAACACGGAGCGGATGGTGTCGAAAATATAGTTGCGGCGCGCCATCTCTGCGGGCATGAAATCGCGCGTACCCTTTGGTATTGAACACTTAACGGTTGCCATAGTCAATCACTTTATTCTGCAAAGATACAATAAATCCCCGACATGGCCAAATAAAAAAAGCCCCGCTGCATTGCGAGGCTCGATGTGTTTCTGTCATTGAAAGCGACTTGGAAATTTTTCCAGCATGGAGTAGTCCTTCTCCATAAGCGACAGCAGGGAGTCTGTTATCACAAACTGGATATCATTTATTGCATCGTCCACATATGCCCATGTGCACGTCATCCATTCGGAATGGTATGGAGCTCCTTTTAGCAAATATGACGTTGTATCATCCCAATTATATACATACAGATTCCCATAAGGTAGATAATGACGGCGTTGACGTGCAGCCGGGACATCCGTTCTCCAAGTTTGGAGCATAACAATGCTATCGAACGTTCCCTGGTCGATTTCCACCATGATTGCCGTGTAGTCTTTAACTGAGTCATCCACATGAAAAACTTCACATTTGTCCTTATATTTTTCATTTATGACAATATAGTCACATCCCGGTCCAGGAAGCGGATACCAATTTTGAATCTCTACTGTCACTATACAGGAAGTTTCATTTCTCACAGAGAAAATATCTTTCGTTGCCCAAGTATTGCCCACCGGTTCACATCCATAGAGAATAAGCATAAGAGGCAAAAGTGTAAAAAAATTTTTTTTCATATACATTAAATATTAAAAAGGACATACCGGGGACATTATTTGACGGACTCTCATCCTCTGCGCAAAATTCACTTGATGGACCATAGCCATGGTTAAATCACAATGAGAACAAACATTTGAATTCGCAAGATAGAATGAATAGGCTTTTGTCATATTTCATGGCGTTTAATGGTTTTGAAAATCCCCTCGCCGCACAGTAGCCGTGCGGTGAGGGGATTGGAGTGTTGCTCTTTTTTAGAGAGTCTGGACTGCTTCGATGAGGCCCTTTCCGATTTCGATAGCTTCCTCGTTCTGGGGAATGAGGTTCCAGTGGCGCTGGGGCAGCGAGTGCTCGAGGCCTTCGTGGATGTACTGCTTGTCGACGATGGGTTTGAGCTTCAGGAAGCCGCCGAGGACCACCATGTTGAAGACCTTGCTGATGCCGAGCTCCTGGGCTTTGGCGGTAGCGGCGATCTTGTAGATGTTGATGTCCTTGCGGGTGGGCTCGTGGGTGATACCGTTGGGGTCGTAGATGAGCAGACCGCCGGGCTTCACGCTGGCCTCAAACTTGTCCAGCGACTGCTGGTTGAGGATGATTGCCGTGTCGAACTGGTTGATGATGGGCGAGCTGATGCGCTCGTCGCTGATGATGACGGAGACGTTGGCCGTGCCGCCGCGCATCTCGGGGCCGTAGCTGGGCATCCAGCTGACCTCTTTGTCCTGCATGACGCCGGAGTAGGCAAGGATCTTGCCCATGGAGAGGACACCCTGTCCACCGAAACCGGCTATGATGATTTCTTCAGTCATTGTTTCTTTGATTTTAATTGTTGATTATTGCATAACGGTGAGCGGGTGATCCAGCACGAGGCGGTTGGCGTCGATGCCCTCGACAATCTTGCCGTCGACTTTGATGTCGCCGATGGGGTAGTTGGGCATCATGTTGTCTTCCATCCACTTGTTGGCGGCCACGGGGGTCATCTTCCAGCCGGAGTTGCAGTTGGAGAGGATCTCGACGAAGGAGAGGCCTTTCTTGAGCTTCTGGTTCTCGAAGGCTTTGCGGATGGCGGCTTTGGCCTTGCGCACGGCGGCGGGGTTCTGCACGCTCTGGCGGGTCACATAGTAGGTGCCGGGCAGGGTGGAGAGGAGCTCCGTAATGCGGAGGGGGTAGCCGTTGAGGTCGACGCGGCGGCCGTAGGGCGTCGTGGCGCTGCGCATGCCGACCAGCGTGGTGGGGGCCATCTGGCCACCGGTCATACCGTAGATACCGTTGTTGACGAAAATCATGGTGATGTTCTCGCCACGGTTGGCGGCGTGGATGGTCTCGGCGGTGCCGATAGCGGCCAGGTCGCCGTCGCCCTGATAGGTGAAGACGAAGGTGTCGGGGTTGAGGCGCTTGACGGCGGTGGCCAGTGCGGGGGCGCGGCCGTGGGCGGCTTCCTGGAAGTCGACGTCGAAATAGTTGTAGGCCAGAACGGAGCATCCGACGGGCGAAACGCCGACGACCTTGTCCTGAATGCCCATTTCTTCAATCACCTCGGCAATGAGGCGGTGGGTGGTGCCGTGGCCGCAGCCCGGGCAGTAGTGCATCACGGCGTCGGTGAGCACTTTGGTGCGGGTGTACACCTCTTCGTAACCCTCTTTCAGCAGCTCTTGTCTGCGAGCTTCCATATCTTTATTCATTGCTGTATTCCTTTCTTATTTGATAATCTTGTTTTCAAGAGCCTCCAGGACCTCGCCGGGAGTGGGGATGATACCGCCGAAGCGGCCGAAGTGCTCGGTCTTGACACCGCACTCGGTGGCCAGGCGCACGTCCTCGATCATCTGGCCGGCGCTCATCTCGACGCAAAGGATACCTTTGACGCGTTTGGCAACCTCGGCCAGCTGTTTGGTCGGGAAGGGGAAGAGGGTGATGAGGCGGAACAGGCCGACCTTGATGCCTTTCTCGCGGGCCATCTGCATGGCCTTCATGGCGATGCGGCTGCTCGAACCGTAGGCCACGATGATGTAGTCGGCGTCTTCGCAGTTGAGGGCTTCGTAGCGCACCTCTTTTTCCTTCATCTCGGCGTATTTCTTCTGGAGCTTCAGGTTGAAGACTTCCTGGCGGGCCGAGTCGAGCTCAAGGCTGGTGATGATGTTGTGCGGACGGTTGGCGGGTTTGCCCCAAGTGCCCCACGGGGCGTTCTTGCGGCGCTCCTCTTCGGTCCAGCGGGCCACGTTGTCGCGGGTGTAGAGTTTCTCCATGCACTGGCCGATGGCACCGTCGCTGAGGATCAGCACAGGGTTGCGGTATTTGAAGGCGATGTCCCATGCGTCGAACACGAAGTCGTACATCTCCTGCACCGAAGCGGGGGCGAGGGTGTAGAGCTGGTAGTCGCCGTGGCCGCCGCCCTTGACGCTCTGGAAGTAGTCGCTCTGCGAGGGCTGGATGGTGCCCAGACCGGGACCGCCGCGCATGACGTTGACAACCAAGCAGGGGATTTCGGCACCTGCCAGGTAGGTCAGGCCTTCCTGCATCAGCGAGATTCCGGGGCTGGAGCTCGAGGTGGCCACTTTCTTGCCGGTGGCGGCGCCGCCGTAGACCATGTTGATCGAGGCGACCTCGCTCTCGGCCTGCAGCACGGTCATACCGGTGGTCTCCCACGGTTTCTCGGCCATCAGGGTTTCCATAACTTCAGACTGCGGGGTGATGGGATAGCCGAAGTAGCCGTCCGTACCGCTGGCAATCATTGCGCGGGCAATGGCTTCGTTGCCCTTCATCAGTTTCAGTTCTCTTGCCATAGTATTCCTTTCTTTTCTTTTCGTTTAGATTTTTTTCTTGTAAACGGAGATCACGCCGTCGGGGCACACCATGGCGCAGCTGGCGCAGCCGATGCAGTTGTCATTGACGGTATGGGTGAAGTTGTAGCCCTTGCCGTTTACTTCTTTCGACAGCTCGATGCACTTCATCGGGCATACGGGTACACAGACTCCGCAGCCTTTGCAGTGCTCGGTATCGATGATGATTTGTCCTTTAAATGCCATAATTTTAATGTTATAAGATTAATATTGCGTTTTTTCGTTCTCGAAATAACTGCCTGCAAAGATACGAAATAAAAATCAAATATCGCCAAAAATGGTGAGAAATATTTTTAGTCTACACCCAATGATTTGTTTATCAGCACGTTTAACC
>JAFVWV010000150.1 GCA_017501495.1 Bacteroidales bacterium
ATCAACGATATTTCGACGATTTTAATCGTTGATATATCGTTGATATATCGTTGATGTATCGTTGATATGCGCTCCCGGTAGGGTAGAGGGGCCTAAAAAATATGCACAAGCCTAACCACTGGTTATCAACGGGGTAAGCCATAAAATCTTAAATTAACAAAAAAAAATTAACATTTCGCACAATAAAATGCAAGTTCCGGTGTTATTTGGGTACTAAAATTGCGTAAACCTCATTGGATATGAAAGCAATCATCAATACCGCGAAAGGAACGATGCACGCCACGCTCTACGCGAAAGAGGTGCCCGGCACGGTGGCCAACTTCGTCCGCCTGGCCAAAGAAGGCTTCTACAACGGCCTGCGATTCCACCGCGTGATACCCGATTTTGTCATTCAGGGCGGATGCCCGTACAGCCGCAACCTCGGCGACCCGCGTGTGGGCACCGGCGGACCGGGCTGGACCATCAAGTGCGAGACCTCGGCGCCGATGCAGCGCCACGACCGGGGCGTGCTCAGCATGGCCCATGCCGGCAAAGACACCGGCGGCAGCCAGTTCTTCGTTTGCCACAACCGGCAGAACACGCAGCACCTCGACGGTGTGCACACATGCTTCGGCCGCGTCGACGAGCAAGACTGGCCCGTCATCGACAAGATTCGCCCCGGCGACCTTATCGAAAATATTGAAATAGTTGAAGAATAAATCCATAAAAGTCAGCACTATGAACCTCGGAATTAAACTTTTGGTGGCAGAAGACGACCCGAATCTGGGTACCATTCTCAAAGCCTATCTCACACAGAAAGGCTACACCGTAGTATGGGCCAAAGACGGCGAAGAAGCAATGCGCAACTTTGAAGAAGAAGATGTCGACGCATGCATCCTCGACGTCATGATGCCCTCCAAGGACGGATTTACCGTGGCTAAGGAAATCAGAAAACTGGACAAGAAAGTGCCCATCATCTTCCTGACGGCCAAGAACCTGGAAGCCGACAAACTGAAAGGGTTCGAAGTCGGGGCCGACGACTATATCACCAAGCCCTTCTCGATGGAAGAACTCCTGGCACGCCTCAACGCCACGATGCGCCGCTCCTTCAACGAGGACCGACCCGACAAAAACGTCTTCAAAATCGGCGGCTTCACATTCGACTATGTGCACCAGACCCTCACCCTGGGCGACGACGTGCAGCGCCTGACGGCCAAAGAATGCGACCTGCTGCGCATGTTCGCCATCAACTTCAACCAGCTGGTCGACCGCAACACCACGCTGCAGAAGATTTGGAAAGACGACAGCTACTTCGCCGCCCGCTCGATGGACGTATACATCACCAAACTGCGCAAATACCTCAAAGCCGACCCGACCGTGGAAATCGTCAACGTGCACGGCGTGGGCTTCAAGCTGACGCACAAAGAATGAAACTCACCTTCCTCGGCACGGGAACATCGCAAGGCGTGCCGGTGATAGCATGCCGATGCGGGGTGTGCAGCTCGACGGACCCACGGGACGCCAGGCTGCGCACTTCGGCATTGTTGCAGCTCGACGGACACGGCGAGGCCGGCAGCACCGCAGACCGGCGCACCACAAACATACTCATTGACATCGGCCCCGACTTCAGGCAACAGATGCTCCGGCACAGAGTGCAGTGGATCGACGCCATCCTCGTCACCCATGCCCACCGCGACCACGTGGCAGGGCTCGACGAGATACGTTCGTTCAACTACGTGCAGCACCGCCGCATGGACATATACCTCAACGCCGAGGCACGGCACACCATTGAGCACGACTACCACTACATCTTCGAGCCGCACCAATACCCGGGGCTGCCCGAGGCCGACCTCCACACCGTCGGCGACGGCCCCTTCACGGCAGCAGGCGTCGAGATAGTCCCCATACACGCCATGCACAAAGACCTGCCCGTACTGGGCTACCGCATAGGCCAGCTGGGCTACATCACCGACGCCAACCATATCGACACCGCCGAACTCAAAAAACTCGACGGCATCAAGGTGCTCGTGATCAACGCCCTGCGGCATGAAAAACACTTTTCGCACTTCTGCCTGCCCGAGGCGCTCGAAGTGATAGAAACAGTAGGCCCCGAGCGCGCCTACCTCACCCATATGAGCCACGAGATGGGCCTCCACGCCGAGGTGCAGCCCACGCTGCCGAAAGGCGTCTTCCTTGCATACGACAACCAAGAAATACAACTATGATATCCATTTGCATACCCATATACAACTATTACGCCTATCCACTTGTGCGCCGCCTGCGCACCCAGATAGACCAGTTGAATGCCGACGACTTCGAGATAGTGTGTATCGACGACCACTCGTCGGGCTACTACGTCACGCAGAACAAAGGCATAGCCGAGATAGCCACCTTCCTGAGGCTGGGCCAAAACATAGGTCGCGCACGCATACGCAACCTCTTCCTTAAATACACCAAAGGAGACTACCTCATTTTCCTCGACAACGACATGGTGGTGCCCGACCGCTTCCTGAAATTCTACCAGCGCGAGGCACAGCGAGGAGCGTCGGTGGTCGTGGGCGGAGTGTCATACGACGAACGCGGCAACGACAACGAACACCGCCTGCGCTACCTCTACGGCACAAAAGTCGAAAGCCGCGACGCCGAAGAACGGCGCAAGCACCCCTACCGCTCGTTCATGACAGGCAACTTCATGATACGCCGCGAAATACTGGAAAAAATACGCTTCGACGAAAGCATCGTCAAATACGGCCACGAAGACACCCTCTTCGGGTATCGGCTGGAACAAGCGAAAATTCCTATAGTCCACATCGACAACGCCGCCATCAACGGCCAGATAGAAACCAACGCAGAATACCTGCACAAGACAGTCGAAGCCGTGGAGAACCTCGCCGAGATATACGACAAAATGTGGGAAGACCAGCGCTTCTGCCAAAGCGTGCGCCTGCTGCGCGTCTACGGACGCCTGCGCCGCATGGGACTGCACAAGTTCGTCTACACCATCTTCAAAATGCTCAAAGCCCCGATGGAGAGCCACTTCGTCAGCGGCAACGGCATAAGCATAAACCAGTTCAACTTCTACAAACTGGGCATACTGATTAAAAAAATGCATAACCTATAATAAACATCAATACCATGAAAAAGTCAATGCAATATGTCATTGCCCTCGGCGCTGCGATGCTCATGTCGGCAGCCGTGAATGCACAGGTGGTAGAGACCACGACCTACGACGACGGCCGCGTATACACCGGGCAACGCAACGGAAAAGGCAAGATAGAAGGCAAAGGCCTGATGATATGGCCCAACGGCGACCGCTACGACGGCGAGTGGAAGAAAGGCCTGCAGGACGGCGAGGGCACCTACACCTACGCCACCGCGGGATACTCGTACAGCGGACACTGGGTGAAAGGCAACATCAAAGGCCACGGCACCTTCCGCTTCAACAACGGCAACGTCATGGAAGGCGACTGGACCGCCATGGGCACGGGCACCGGCTACCTTGTGTTTGCCGACGGCACCCGCTACGACGGCCCCTTTGTCAACGGAGCCCCCAACGGCCAGGGCACCAAGGTCTGGGCCAACGGCGACCGCTACGAAGGCGCTTTCGCAATGGGCCACATGACCGGACAGGGAACCATTACATTCTCCGACGGCACCACATACACAGGCAATTGGGTCAACGACCACCGCGAGGGACAGGGCACATGCCGCTTCAAGGACGGCGCCTACTACGAAGGGCAATGGTCGAACGACCAATTCCACGGACGCGGCAAGTTTGTAGGCCCGGACGGCAACACCCTGGAAGGAACCTTCAACAACGGGAAATTCGTGGAGTGATTTTTATTAATACGAATGAAGAAAATGAATATAAAACGCAGGTTGGCTGTTGTGCTGGCAGGTCTGCTGGCCACAGGATGCTGGGGCGGCCGCTACATATCGGCCGATGCCGACCTCGAGGCCATTTATGTCGGCAAGAGCTATTACGAGGTGGTCGACGACTTCGGTCGGCCCGACGCCTCGATGCAGGACGGCATGGAGGGCTCGAAGATAGCCTACAACGCCGTCTCGCTCGGCGGCACACGCGCCGCCGGACTCTACCGTCAATACAATATGCGCAGCCGCGTCAGCAAACAGACCGGCATGCCCGTGGGCGGCATCACCTTCTCGTTCGACAGCGACATGAAATGCTACGCCGTAGACAGCGACTTCCAACGTGAGCGTACTAAAGAGGCTCCGGCACCAAAGCAGGCAGCCCCCACCGACCCACGCCGACCCGACAAGGTGAAGCCCAAGCTGCCGCGCACACTCGACTATCCCTACTACGAGAGCTGCTCGCCATACGCCGAGGTGGTCAGCATCGAAAAGATAGAAGTCGACAAACTGAAGACCAAAGTATATTTCATGTACAAAGACCGCACCCCGGAGCACAAGGCTCTGAACGATGTGGGCCTGTACCTTATGCCCGATATATTTATAGAAGACTGCGCCACCGGGCAGCGCTCGAAGATGACCGGATGCGAGGGCATCACCCTCTATCCCGAGCGCACTCGTTTTGCCCGCAACCAGGGTGGATACGATGTGCTGATATATTCCGTCACCTTCCAGCCGCTGCACGAAGACACTGAGTTTGTCAACATCATAGAGCCCGGCCATTCGGGCTTCAACTTCTACAAGGTCGACGTGCGCACGCCAATGACCACCAAGGATCAATTGAAAAATCAATAAATAATCCTATATGAAGAAAACCCTACTAACGCTGGCCACGGGAGCGCTGTGCCTCACTGCGTGCCAGAACAGCCAACCGACCGACAAACCGGTCGAAAAGCAGCAGGTGGCCGTTGAGAACGGCCGCTTCACGCCCGAAGTGATGTGGAGCCTCGGCGTGATGAGCGAATACGCCGTCAGCCCCGACGGCAGCCAGGTGCTCTACACGGTGCGCTACACCGACATGGAGCAGAACAAAAACAATGCCGAACTGTACCTGATGCCCATCGCAGGCGGCGACGGACAGCGCCTGACCACCACCGCGCAGAGCGAGTTCAACCCCGTGTGGTACGACGACGAGACCATCATGTTCTGCCGCGGCACCGAGATACTCAGCTTGAACCTCAAGAGCAAGAAAGAGAGCGTGGTGGCCACAAACGAGCGCGGCTTCGAGGGCTTCAAACTGGCTCCTGACAAGAGCTCGATTGTCTACATCTCGACCATCGACGTCGAGCGTCCAGACCATATCGACAAACTCTTCAAGGGCCTCGACAAAACCACTGGCCGAATCAACGAAGACCTCATGTATCGCCACTGGGACCAGTGGGTTGACGAGATACCGCAGATCTACCTCGCCGCGCTGCAAAACGGCAAAGCCGACGTGGCGAAGGCCGTGGATATCGTCGACGGCAACTTCGAATGCCCGATGCGTCCGTGGGGCGGCACCGAGCAGTACAACTACAGCCCCGACGGCACCAAGATCGTCTACACTTGCCGCAAGAAGACCGGCTACGACTACGCCCACAGCACCAACAGCGACATCTACCTCTACGACATAGCCACCGGCCAGACCACAAACCTCAGCGAAGGCATCATGGGCTACGACCAGAACCCCGTCTTCAGCCACGACGGCAAGATGGTGGCCTGGGAAAGCATGGAGCGCGACGGCTACGAAAGCGACAAGCTGCGCCTGATGGTGATGGACCTCGAGAGCGGTGCCAAAACCGACCTCACCGCCGACTTCGACTACAGCGTGGGCAACATCCTCTGGAGCGGCGACGACCGCGAACTCTTCGCCGTCGTATCCTACCGCGGCATGAGCGAAATCTTCGGCTTCAATCGCGAGACCAAGGCTGTGCGCCAACTCAGCCACGGATACCACGACGTGGTCGGCATAGCGCTTAACGGCACAACCATCGTCGCCAGCCAGCAGTCGATACAATACCCCAACACCCTCTATGCCTACAACACAAGCGACGACCGTGCCGAAGGCAAGAAACTCAGCACCTTCAACGACGACGTCCTCTCGCAGGTGCGCATGGGCAAGGTCGAGGAGTGCTACGTGAAAACCGTCGACGGCAAAGACATGCTCACCTGGCTCATCTACCCCTACGACTACGACAGCACCAAAACCTATCCCGCACTGCTCTTCTGCGAAGGCGGCCCCCAAAGCCCCGTCAGCCAGTTCTGGAGCACGCGCTGGAACTTCGAAGTGATGTCAGGCGCCGGCTATTTCGTCATCGCCCCCACCCGCCGCGGTGTGCCGGGCTTCGGCATGGAGTGGCTCGAGGCCGTCTCGAAAGACTACGGCGGACTCTGCATGCAGGACTACATGGCCGCCACCGACTGGGCTGCCAGCCTGCCCATGATCGACCGCGAACGCATCGGTGCCTGCGGCGCCAGCTTCGGCGGCTACAGCATCTACTGGCTTGCCGGCCACAACCACGACGTAAAAGGCTACGACGAAGGCCGCCGCTTCAAAGCCTTCCTCGCCCACAACGGCATGTTCAACTTCGAGCAGCAATACCTCGAGACCGAAGAGATGTGGTTCGACAACTGGGACCTCGGCGGCCCCTACTGGGACTGGAACAACCCCGTGGTGAAGAAGAGCTACAGCAACTCGCCGCACCTCTTCGTCGACAAATGGAACACGCCCATCTGCGTCATCCACAGCGAGTTCGACTTCCGCATCGTGGCCAGCGAGGGCATGGCAGCCTACAATGCCGCCCAGATGCGTCACATTCCGAGCCGCTACCTCTACTTCCCCGACGAGACCCAC
>JAFVWV010000151.1 GCA_017501495.1 Bacteroidales bacterium
ATCTTTTTTTATTAATATCCAATACCTTGCACTGCGACATACTGTCGCCTTCAATCGTGCAAAGATATACAAATTATTCTAATACGCAAAATATTTTTATTAACAGTGGGTATTTTAGACTATTGCGCAAAAAAAATGTTGGCATTTATAAAAAAATGCGTATCTTTGCAGAAAATTTCAAAATAGTTACTCGAATGTAGTATATTGATATATAGGGAGGTGTAATAATGATAGAGACCATTGCATACAAGGACCTCAAGTGGTTGGACATCACCAATCCGAGCGAAGACGACTATGACATGCTTCTGGATGACTACCATTTCCATCCCCTCGATATTGAAGACTGCCGGGGCACTAACCAACGCCCTAAGATAGACGAGTACGACGATTATTATTTCCTGATTCTTCATTTTCCATATTTCGATAAAGGGAACCAGTTTATCCGTATACGCGAAGTGAAGATTTTCTGGGGACGTGACTATATAATCACAGTGGGCAAGGCTCACTGGGTAGTGAAAAAGTTCTTCGACGAGATACAGGAAGACCTTTCAGAGGGCGATGAAGAGACCCAGGAGATGATGGCCACGAGCGATCAGCTGCTCTACCATATTCTCAACCGCCTGATGCTCGAGACCAACACCCTTGTGCAGCGTGTCGGTGCCGAAGTGGACTTGATCAACTATGACATCTTCAACCGCCGTGCGCGTTCAATCATTGAGCAAATATCGATCACGCGGCGCAACACCATTCTGCTCAACACTACGTTTAAACCACAGCTCAGGGTGCTGCATATGTTTGAAAGCGGTGGCATTAAAGGTTTTGTCGACCCCGAGCAGATAGATATGGAAGATTACTGGGGCAACATTTTGGACCAGTATCAAAAGATGTTCGATTCTATTGAAGACTATGGAGAATTGGTGGCAGGCTTGTCGCAAACCTTTGATTCGTTGCTGACCAACCGCACCAATGAAATCATGCGTATCCTTACCTACATAAACACGATTCTTCTGCCGCTCACCCTTGTCACGGGCTTTTTCGGCATGAATGTCGACTTCCCATTCACTGCCAATACAACGGCTTTCTGGATTATCCTGTCGGGGCTGGTTGCCCTCTCCATTGCCATTATACTTTATTTCCGTCGCATGACCGGCAACCGATAGATTTCCCGGTCAAACGCCGAGCGTATTATTCAGGGCTCTATTGTGAAGATAAAATAAAGAAGCCGTCCTTATTGAAGGGACGGCTTCTTCGTTTTTTAAGCGCATGTATTACTTCCTGTTGCCTTTAGAGGCATTGTAGAAGATTTTCAGTGCACCTGCTTGACGCAGCTCTTGCTTGATGTCCGAAATCAAACCCATGCGCACCTGCTTGTCGGCTTTGATGGCGGTGGTGAGGAACGGACGGTCGGCTTCGGGACGGGCAGAACGCTCGAGTTCGCAGAACTGCATGATGTCCGAGATTTCGGAAATCTGGTCGTTGAGCTGGATACGGGGTTCTGTACCGTACTTCTTCTGCTGATCCGGCAGAGGTACACCCACATTGATGTAGCTGACGAGGCTCTTCTTTTCGAGTTTGGTCACCTCCGATCCCTGTGGCGGGATGATTTTCACATAGAGTGAGCTCTCGCGCATAGTGGTGATGACCATGAAGAAGAACAGCAGCATGAAGATAATGTCACTCATAGAGCCCATGTTGAGCTCAGGTGTTGATTTTGCTTTTTTACCAGTAAAACGTGCCATTATTTTCCTCCAATCTTTGTGGGTTCAGCCTCTGAGATGGCCACGGGTATGGCGGTCTCTATGGCTTCGCGCTGTGGTTCTGAAAGGTCGGCAAATTTCTTGCCGAAGTGATTTGTTGACATTTCGTCGCGCATCTCTTTGATGGCAGCGGTCAATTCGTTCTGCACCTGAAGGTACATATCGTATGACGTACCGCGGTCGTTGCGCAGCGAGATGACGCCCTTAGATACATCTACTGTTCCCAGCAGGGGTATCTCGGTGGCGACTTTCTCGGGCAGGTTGGGGAGATTGTTGGGGTTGCCGAGGAATTCCTTGGCGCGGTCCTTCAGGTCCTCAATCCGGCCATATTCGTTGTTGTACAGCAACCGGTCGTCTTTGTTGACCAATACGACAAAGATATTGCGCTCACGAACATCTGGCGCTTCCGCGTCCTCCGGCAGGGGAGGGGGAAGCTTGCGGGCGATACCCATGTCCGTGTTGATGTTGGAGACCATCAGGAAGAAGGCCAGCAACAGGAACGAGATGTCGGACATGGAGCCTGTGTTGAGTCCGGGAGTCTTTCTTGCCATTGTTCTTTACTTTTTAAGTGATTTGGCGATGGCAGTGTAGACAATCGAAACGGCGGCTGCAATGACCAGGATGTAGACCATGATGCAGGCGGCGCCGATGAGTTTCGAGGTGCCTTCGCTGATGTTGAATTTCTCCATAATGGCGGGGCTCACGTCGTTGCCACTCGAAAGCAGGAACGACACGAGGCACACGGCCACTATGATGCCGACCAGCATGAGGAACTTGCCGGCATAGCCCTTCTGCTCTTTGAAGTTTTTGGCGAGTTTGAGCACAAGGAACCACAGGATGGCGATGACCGAAACGGCCATGAGGCATACAAGGATATAGAAGGTGGCGTCGAAGAGGCCGCCCATCTTCACTTCGGCCAGGTCTTTCACTCCGCCGTTGTTTGCAGCGAAGATGAAGCTCAGCACGGTGCAGATGATTGCGATGCCCAGACCCACCCATGTGATGAGTTTGCGTGTTGAATCTTTCATAATGGTTTCTTTTTTTAGGTTCTTGTTAATTGATTACCGTCCAAAAGAGGGGCCATTATTTGTGGTACTTCACGAGGATATCCATGAAGCTGATGCTGCCGTCTTCCATCTGGTCGACGAGGCTCTCGATTTTGGTGAGGATGTAGTTGTAGAAAATCTGAAGGATGATAGCGGTGATCAGACCGAAGATGGTCGTCAACAGAGCAACCTTCATACCACCAGCCACAACGGTCGGGCTGATATCACCGGCGGTCTCGATGTCGTCGAAGGCCTGGACCATACCGACAACGGTGCCGAGGAATCCGAAGGAAGGAGCAAGGGCGATGAACAGGCCGATCCAGGTGAGGTTGTTCTCGAGGCGGGCCATCTGGACACCACCGTAGCTGGTGACGGCTTTCTCAACGTTGTCGAGACCTTGGTCGACGCGGTCGAGGCCCTGGTAGAAGATGCTGGCCACGGGGCCGCGGGTGTTGCGGCAGAGCTCTTTGGCACCTTCGTAGTTGCCGTTCTTGACGTTCTCTTCGACGCCGTCGAGGAGTTTCTTGACGTTGGTAGTGGCGGCGTTGAGGTAGAGGATACGCTCAATGATGAGGGCCATACCGAAGATAAGGCAGAGGAGCACGGGGGTCATCCAGCCGGCACCACCCTGGATGTACTTCTCTTTGAGCATCTGGTGGAACGACTTGGTGTCGTCTTCGCTTGCGGCAGCGGCGGGAGCGGGAGCTTCGGCCTCTTCGGCGACTGCGGTTTCGGCGGTGGCCTCGTCGGTGGCGGCGGCTACCTGTTCGGTTGCTTCAGCGGTGGCGGCGTCATGAGCCATCACCTGGTTGAAGTTGGCAAATGTCAACAGTCCGACTATTGACATCAAG
>JAFVWV010000152.1 GCA_017501495.1 Bacteroidales bacterium
GACACGCGGTGTCCTTGTTCGGCAAGCGAAAACATTCTGTCAAGGAATTCATCCAGGTCCTCGTCTGTTGCCTGCATTGAATGCACCATATCGTCGACACGATATGTCATAACGGCTGGCGACGATACGGTCAAGGGCTCAATTTCTTCTTTCTGGCAGCTTACGGAAAGCATACCCAACATGGCGCACAGCGCCACTGCTTTGTAGTTAATCTTCATTTTCTTATATTTTTTTGTTTGTTGAACTGATTTTTTCGAATTGTTTTTCGAGCAAGATATCTTCTTGTATATCGTTTTCTACGTCATATACACAAATGGACAGCTCTTTCGGGTCAAGGACCACAAAATCTTTCCTGTCGATTGTCTCTGTTTGGGTGTAGGTTGCCGTTTTCTTGGGCATTCTGTAAAAGTGCAGGTTGTTTTTCCCCTCTATGTATTTTTCTCTGATTTCTTTCATTGTTGCATGTGGCAGTTCCATGTTTTCCAGCAACTGGAACCATGTGGCGGTGTCCTTGGCCTGGAGTGTTACGGCGTCGATGGTGACGGTGTCGGCGATGCGGAGATTTTTGACGAAGCCCGCGGCCACGTCGGGGCAGTGCTCGTAGCGCAGAAAGAGCGGATGCAGCTCGCTGCGCTCGGCACGACGCTGCGCCTGCCACAGCCACAGCGCCACGGCGGCTTCGGCCACAACGGCCACAACCAACACTGTGTTCAGCCACCGTCTCATGCGCTGAAGATTTCTTTTGCGCATGCCAGCGCTTGAGCCGGGTCGGCACCGGCACCGACCGTCACCTTGTTGTATTCCACCGGTGCCTCGGCGCGTTGCACGGTGGCCTGCACGGCCACGAGCATAAACGCCAGCGTGACGGTGTGAGCCGCCGTCAGCGTGAGCGTCTTCCGCCGCCGCCGCGCCGCCAGCCAGCGCCTGCCGTCGGCTTCGAGGTCACCGGCCAGCCGCCGCATGCCGCCGCGCACCGCCGCCTGTTCGAGCATCTGCTCGATGTCTTTTGTCCGTTTCTTTTCCATGGTCCGGTTCTCCTTTCCTTGTTTCTACATTACATCGAGTTCCTGCGCCCTGCGGCGCATCTTGTCCACCATCCGCCGCCGCCGCGAGCGCGCCGCTTCGAGCGTCGTGTGCTGGCGCACGGCTATCTCTGCCATGGAGAAGCCCTGCCTGATGAGTGCGAGCATCTCGCGCTCGGCGTCGTCGAGGCACTCGGCCAGCAGGTCGAGCATCTCGTCGTTGGCGCTGTCGTCAGGAGCCGCCAGGCCGTCGGCCGACGGGTCCAGCGCCACGTAGCCGTGTCGTCTGCGGCTGCGGCGCATGTTCCACGCCACGCTGCGCACCTGCCATATCACCCACAAGCGCTCCTGCAGCACCGTGGCGTCGGGCTTCAGGCTGTCGATACGCAGCCACAGCGCCGTCTGCACCTCGTGCAGCAGCGCCGACCACGCCTCGTCGTCGCCGCGCGACCAGTAGGCGCAGGACCTGCGCACCGTCTCCAGGTGGCGCCGCATCATGGCGGCATAGCGGTTATATTTCTCCTCCAGGTTCTCCATTGCGGGCATACAAAATGCCGAAAGAAAAAATTTCTACCTATATAATACTCCGGAAAAAGACAAAATGGGTCATCGGGGTGTCGTTTTTAACAAACTTTAACTTTTGGCGCACCCTTCAAGGGGCCGTTTCGGCCTGTTTTGGCAGGGGTCCTCTTCGCCCGTTGTACAGTACTTGTACAGTATATGTACAGTACTTGTACGCTTTATAAACGTACAAGTACTGTACAAGTAGCGTACATATAGCGTACAACGAGGCAAGAGGTGCCTTCTTATGCCAGTACAAGATACTGATATACAACTAACTGGAAAATGACCCCTCGCCGATTGCAGACCGCTTTTCGGGCTTTTGGAGACAACCTTGCCGCATGAGCTGACATTAAAAATCGTGTCCGTATCGGCACGGATGAAAACTTTTGCGTATCTTTGCAAAAAATTTTGACACACGATATGCAGACGCAACAGGTAATCATCATCACCGGGGCCTCGTCGGGCTTCGGCAAGGCGACGGCAGAGCTGCTGGCCGCCAAGGGACACAAAGTCTACGGCCTCTGCCGCCGCGCCATGGAACACGAAAAAATCAGCTACCGCAGCTGCGACGTGCGCGACCGCGCACAGGTTCAGGCCGTGGTGGACAGCATCGTGGCCGAGGCAGGCAGGGTAGACGTGCTGGTGAACAACGCCGGCATGGGCATCGGCGGCGCCTTGGAGCTGGCCACAGCAGAGGAGATAGACCTGCAGATGGGCACCAACTTCATGGGGTGCGTCAATATGTGCCAGGCGGTGCTGCCTCAGATGCGACGGCAGCGCAAAGGCAAGATTGTCAACCTCAGCTCTATCGGCGGCGTGATGGGCCTGCCCTACCAAGGGTTCTACAGTGCGTCGAAATTTGCCATAGAGGGCTTCAGCGAGGCTCTGGCGGCCGAGGTGCGGAGGTTCGGCATTCGGGTGAGCATGGTGGAGCCGGGCGACTTTGCCACGGGCTTCACTGGCAGCCGCCGCAACAGCGAGGCCACCTTGCGCGACCCCGACTACGGCCCCGTGTTCAGCCGCAGCCTTGCCATCATCGAGAAAGAGGAGAACGGCGGACTGAAGCCCGAGGTGCTGGCGCGGCGCATCGTCAAAATAGTCGAAGCTAAGCGTCCGTCACTGCGCTACGTGGTGGCCAACCTCGAACAATGGCTGTCGGTGGTCATCAAGCGCATACTCAGCGGCAACCAGATGGTGGCCATACTGCGCAACTACTATAAAAGCTAATCCATCAACCCTTCATCGAGTCCTTGACCTCGAGCAGACGCTTGATGGGCACCATGTATTCGGCAAATTCAGCATAGGTCATATCCTTGAGGTAGATCATGCCGTAGGCGCGTTCGAGCATGGGGTCGGCCGAGCGGTAGAAATAGTCGTCGCCCAGCAAGCGGCAGACGTCGGCGTGCTGCTCGACCCATACTTTCTGAGCCAGCTCGCTGAAGGGGCCGTCGTGCTCATAGCTCGGAAACTCGGCTCCGCGCTGGCTGAGGTAGCAGGTGTCGAACATGTTTTTGATGACGGCGAAGGAGTTGAGCGAGACGGGAATGAGCGTGTTCACCTCGCTCAGGTGCCAGCGGCTCCAGACGTTGCGGTAGCCCCATACATGGAGGTCGGCTTCGGGATGGGCGGCATGGTAGGCGTCGAGAGCGGCGCTGAGGGCTATAAGCGTCTTGAAATGGGTGTCGGGGCCGCTGCCTTCGGGGTCGAGGGCCAGGCTGACGATGTTGGGGCGTATGCGCTCGAGCAGGTCGCTGATGGGGCGCACGTCTTTCTCAGGGTCGGGATAGTGGGGGAAGATGTCGTCGCTGTAGAACGGCAAGCGGAGATGGCTCACCTTGTCGCTGCCGAGGCCGAAATGAGCCCATACAAGTTCGGCCTCCATCTCGCGCAGCCAGCCTTTGGCTGTGTGGAAGGTATCGGGCTCGCGGCGACCGGCTTCGAAGACCTCGAGCTGAGCCACCTCGCCCTGCACAAAGTCGCGCAGCTGGTCGACAGTGCTGAATCCGCGGGTCTGCATCCATTTACGTGCCAGACGACGGCTGACGGCATAATGCTGCAGCGATTGGTCGAGGCTGGCGATACCGTGCAGGTAATGGGTCAAGTCGTCCTGATATGTGGTGGTGAAGAGGGCCGAGATATCCTCGTCGCGCAGGGCCAGCTCCTGCGGGTGAATGCGGCGCAACATGTGACGGTAGACGCTGAGCAGGTATTCGCTGGTGACGGAGGTGTAGCCGCTGGTGCAATAGGCAAAATAGTTGTGTATGGTCTTGGAGCGGACGAGATGGTGCAGATATGGGAAATATGCCAGCTCGACGTCGTCGTGATGTGGCGAGGTGTGGAGAATGACGGCATTGTCGGGCAGGCGCAAGCCTCTCTCAATCTTGGAGCGCACCTCCTGTGCGGTGACCTTTGGCAGGGCGGCCTTGGCGGCAGGCAGTTCGGCGGCCGAGGCGCGGGTGATGAAAAAGCGGGCCGAGGGCAGGCGCTGCAGACAAGTGGCAGGGAACTGCTGCGTGGGCTCCTGCAGCACCGAGCCAGCCACAACCTTGGCCTTCGACTGTCCGGCAGCTATAATCACAGCCACACACTGAGGGTTGAAAGTGATGGTCTCAAGACCCATGGTGACCACCGCCTTGCGGCGCACGGCGCTGATGCCGCCGAGGTCGCCTGCGGCAGCGGCCTGGCTCTCGTAGTTGAGGGTGGTCAGTCGCGTGTGCGAGAAAGGGCTTGAACCGCGCACGTTGAAGGCAATATGGCCGTCCGGCCCGATGCCGCCGAGGAAGAAGCCGATGCCGCCGAGGTCGCGTATCTTGCCCTCGTAGCGGGTGCAGAACTGGTCAAACATGCGTATGGCCCGCTGCTGAAGCTCTTCCTGCTTGCTGCACGCAATGCGTGTGCGGAGCGAGAGGTCGATGCGGCCACCCTCGAACACCTCGCCCAGATTGCTGGCTCCACCAAGGGCACGCTGCTCTTCCTCGTTGAGAAACCATGTGTTGATGAGGTGCGTCTTCTGCGGGTCGAAGCCGAGCAGGTCGACATAATATTTCTTGACAAAATAGCGGAACGAGCGTTCATGCTCGGGATTGATGGGGAAGAACTCATCGAGTTGGAAAAAATGGAGCGAGCGGAAGTCGGGTTTGCCGATGCCGAGCTTGCCGATAAGTCCCGATGAACTTTCACGGTCCCAGTTGTCGCGGTAGTATTCGAGCCACTTGATGAAGAATTCCGGCGTCTTGCCGGTGGGCAGAGCCACCACACCGCCGGGGTTGAGGCTCACCCACTCTATGAAACGCAGGGCCGTCATCTGGCCCAGTGTGATGTAGTTGTCGGCCACAAGGGTCTGCGTACGGCAACACTTGAGGTTGTCGTCGAACATTGTATCAAACTGGCGGAAATATTCTTCCACCTTGCTCGCTGTGTTGTATTGCATATTATGATGTATGTGTGTGTTATAAAAAAACCGCCTTGAGCAAATTCAAGACGGTTTGATAGTTTTCTCAAATGTTTTTGCCGAATACAGCCCGTTGCATCAGCGGCGTGGTGTGGTACTGCGTCTCCCAGATTTTAACGGCCTCGTTGCCCATAATCTGCGGATTGGTGTAGGCCGTGTGCACGTTGTGCCTGATGGCCGCCTCGTTCATATCGCTGTAGTAGATGCTGTGCACACCGCGTTTCTGCCATTCAGGCAGCACGCCGTTGAGCAGCAGGTCTATGGCGTCAAACTTGCGGAAAGCACGCAAAATATGGTACCAGCCGAAGGGAAAGAGACGTCCGCCGGCTTTCTTGTAGGCACCGTTGAGGTCGGGGATAGACAGGCCGAAGGCTACGAGCTTGTCGCTCTCATCGACAACAAACTGGACAAAGTCCAGATTGACGAAGGGGAAGTACTCGTCGATATAGACGGCTATCTCCTTCTCGGTCATAGGCACGAAATCGTAAAGATCCTTGAACGAGTCATTGATAGCGTGGAAGAACTGCCAGGCATAAGGGATGAGCTCTTTGCGGCGCTTGACCTTGACCAGCTTCAGATGGTACTTCTCCATGATAAGCTTGTTGAGGCGGGCCACCTTGTCGGGCACAGGCTGGTTGGCTTGCATCGAATATTGCTGCCACTTGCACTTCACTTCGTAGCCTGCCCGCTCGATGAAGCGTATGTAGTACTCCGGATTGTAAAGGGTAGAGATATTCTGGCGGGCGTCG
Organism: Bacteroidales bacterium; assembly: GCA_017501495.1. Lineage (GTDB taxonomy): Bacteria > Bacteroidota > Bacteroidia > Bacteroidales > P3 > Colimorpha. The sequence goes on from JAFVWV010000152.1 coordinate 5,787, forward strand.
AAGTTGTCTATCACCCAGCACTCTTTGTCCATATCGGTGAAGCCGAAAGGACCCTCAATCTCGTTCATGCCGTGCACGTGTCCGTACTCTACCACCTTTTCGAGCAAAGCCGTGAAGACGTCGTAGTCTTCAATGAAATCGAACCATCCGAAGCGCACGGCTTTCTTGTTCCAATGCTCGTTGACGGTGCGGTTTATGATAGCAGCCACACGGCCCACCACCTTGCCATCGCGATAGGCCAGATATAGTTCACGCGAGCAGTGCTCCAGCGAGGGGTTCTTCTTGCTCAGCAGGTTCACCTCGTCGAAGTTGAGCGCCGGGATATAGGTCGGCACATCTTTGAAAAGCTTATTTGGGAAAGCAATGAAGCGGCGCAGGTCGCTGCGTCCGCTCACGGTTTTTATCACTATATCTGACATCATTATGGTTTTATTTGATTACCTCGAGTTTTTTGAAGGCCTTGTAGATTTTCTCCACTCCGACATCTATCTGCTCATGGGTGTGCGTAGCCATGAGGGCAAAGCGTATGAGGGTCTCGTCGCTCGGCACAGCGGGCGAAATGACGGGTGTGACGAATACACCGTCCTCCAGCAGCTCATGGGTGATGGTGAAGGTTTTCACATTGTCTCGTATGAAGAGCGGAATAATAGGCGTCTGCGTGTTGCCAATCTCGAAGCCGAGGTCTTTGAAAGCCTTGAAAGCATAACGCTGGTTGTCCCAAAGGGCGGCGTTGCGTTCGGGCTCGCTGCGCATGATGTGCAAAGCCTCTATCACAGACGCAGTACTGGCCGGTGTGATGCTGGCTGTGAATATGTATGGACGCACACTGTGTTTCATCCAGTTGATTGTCTCCTTGTCGGCAGCAATAAATCCACCCACCGAAGCAAGACTCTTGCTGAATGTGCCCATGACGAGTTCTACATCTTTGAGCTTGCCGAAATGATCGCAGGTGCCGCGACCTTCACGGCCGAAAACACCCAGACCATGGGCCTCATCCACCATCAGCGTGGCTCCGTATTTATTGCAGATATCCACCATCTTGTCCACATGAGCCACATCGCCTTCCATAGAGAAGACTCCATCGGTGACTACCAGCTTCGAAGCCTCGGCCGGCACCTTTGAGAGCACGCGCTCCAAGTCGGCCATATCGTTGTGCTTATACTTCTGTGTGTTGGCGTAGGTTATGAGCTTGCCTTCCATGATAGAAGCGTGCACGCGCTCGTCGTAGAAGAGATAGTCGCCACGGCTGACAATATTGGGAATAACGCCGCTGTTGGCCAGAAAACCTGCCGAGAAAAGCATTACACCGTCTTTGCCGAGAAACTCGGCCAGCTCGTCCTGCAGCTGTATGTGGATGTCAAGAGTACCATTGAGAAACGGCGAACCGGCACAACCAGTGCCGTATTTGTCTATGGCACGCTTGGCAGCCTCTTTCAGGCGCGGGTCGTTGGTGAGACCAAGGTAGCTGTTGCTTCCAAACATCAGCACCGGATGGTTATGGCCGGTGACATACACCTCGGTGTTCTGCTCGCTGCAGATGGGGGTGAAGTAGGGATAAATACCCAGGGCTCTCATCTCCTGGGGGTAGGTGTATTGGGCTAACTTTGCTTGTAGCGGTTTCATATATTTGTTATATTAAATCAAACTGCAAATTAACGAAAATTTTCCCAAACATCAATAAATTAAAATGTTAAAATTGACCGAAGACTATCCGTAAGACTGCTTGCTCCTATTCTAAACGTCTGGTTTTTAACATATTCATCACTCATGATTTTTTTCGCCAATTGGGCGTATTCTACTGCCTCTTCGGGCTTTCTGATGCCTCCAGCAGCCTTGAAACCGACAGTTTTTTTGTTAAATTTAACTTTATTCTTAACAACATTTAACATCACTTCGGCGGCTTCAATGGTGGCACCCGTGCCTATTTTCCCGGTCGAGGTCTTTATAAAGTCGGCTCCCCCGTCGATTGCCACTTCGGCAGCCTTGGCAATGAGGGTAGGGGAGAGGAGTTCTCCTGTTTCGAGTATCACCTTCAAAGTACGCCCCATGCATGCCTGCTTCATGGCTTTTATTTCTGCGCAGGCAGCATCGTAGTCTCCACTGAGTATTGCTCCACGGTTAATCACGACATCGACCTCGTCGGCTCCTTGCGCTACGGCATACTTCACTTCCTCAACCTTCAGCTCTGTCGGGAGCTGCCCATGAGGAAAAGCTCCTGCAACAGAAGCCACACCTATGCCGCTGCCCTCAAGCTCATGCTTGGCCACACCAACAAAACGTGGATAGACACATACAGCCGCAACATGCACGTTTTCGACACCAAGTTCCTTGGTGTGCCGACAAAAAGCTTCTACACTCGCAGCTGTGTCGGTGGCATTGAGCGTTGTGTTGTCGATGCAGGTGAACACCTGCTTCGCCAAATATAAATCCATCAGATTAGCTTGTTTATTTTTTCAACGCGGCGCTGATGGCGACCTCCTTCAAATTCGGTGTCGATGTATTCGTCCACTATCTGCATGGCAGTGTCTTCGCTTATAAAGCGTGCAGGCATGGAGATACAGTTGCAGTCGTTGTGCTGACGTCCAAGATGGGCTATTTCAGGTGTCCAGCAAAGGGCACAGCGCACGTTGGGATATTTATTGACGGTCATCTGTACACCGTTGCCGGAACCACAAATGACGATGCCTCTTCTATACACTCCCTTGTTGAGGGCCGATCCAACCTGGTGTGCATAGTCGGGATAATCGCAACTGTCGGTACTGTCAGTACCAAAATCTTTTACCTCGAAACCGCGCTGACGCAGATGTTCGATTACTTTTAACTTCAATTCATAGCCAGCATGATCGCAGGCAATAGGAATTATTTCGTTCATTTTGTATGATTGTTTATAAGTTTTTCTGACTGCAAAAATACAATAAAAACACAACTCATTGAAGCCTAACTGTTGCAAATTATCAACATAGTTATAACACCAATACGCAATCTATTGTATCTCAACAATGAGTAAATTTATCAACAAAACAATGTCAGCACTGTTGTTAATATTTGGTTTGAACTTTGTTGATTATAATCAGATGTTGAAAACATCCGGTTTATACACAACGTTTCAATAAATATTCAACACCGTTAAACTGAAATCTGTATACTGATAATGAATATGTTATATATGTTTTCAACAGAATTAACCACAATAAAAAAACAGAAAAAAATAAAATACCTTTTTGAATTCTTTTTATGATGCCTCCATAAATTCCTGCAGGTGGTATTGCCAGTAAAAAATTGATATAAAAATACCCGATTTCCATATTTTTATCTGTCTATTGTTCTTTTTTTTGTAATTTTGCAAATTCAAATTTCTTACAACATGACCAACGTTGAATTGAAGCAGGAGATACTGCGACTGAAAAAAGAAAAGAACGCTGTCATCCTCGGCCACTACTATCAACGGCACGAGATACAGGAGCTCTCCGATTACGTGGGCGACAGTCTTGCCTTAGCCCAAGAGGCACAACGCACAGAAGCAGAAATTATCGTCTTCTGTGGTGTGCATTTCATGGCAGAGACAGCAAAAATCCTCAATCCCACCCGAAAGGTGTTGCTCCCCGATATGGATGCCTCCTGTTCGCTCGCCGAAAGTTGCAAAGCCGACGATTTTGCCCGCTTCAAAGCCGAGCACCCCGACCATATGGTGATTTCCTATGTCAACTGTTCGGCCGAAATCAAGGCCCTCAGCGACCTCATCTGCACCTCCGGCAATGCCGAGAAGCTGGTGCGCTCGCTCCCCGAGGATCAGAAGATAATCTTCGCCCCGGACAAGAATCTCGGCGGCTACATCAACCAAGTCACCGGTCGACAGATGGTACTCTGGAACGGAGTCTGCACTGTGCACGACGCTATGCAGGCCGAGGCTGTGCTGCAGCTCAAGGCGGAGCATCCAGGCGCCCCAGTAATTGCTCACCCCGAGTGCAACCCCGCCCTGCTCCAGGTGGCCGACTTTGTGGGCTCCACCAAGGCTATGCTGAATTATATCAAGGCCAGTGACGCCAGGCAGTTCATCGTGGCTACCGAGACGGGCATCCTCTACGAGATGAAGCGCGAAAACCCCGGCAAGGAGTTCATCACCCTACGCGACAACAAGAGCTGCGCCTGCGACGACTGCGCCTATATGAAGCTCAACACCCTCGACAAGCTCTACCGCTGCCTGCGCGACGAGCAGCCCGAGATACTTATGGATGCCGAGATGATCGAGCGCGCCAAACGCCCCATCGTCCGCATGCTCGACCTCAGCCGCCAGCTGGGCATCATCAAGTAGGGTCGAAATGAAGAATAAAAAGGAAGAACCCCTACCGCAGATCGAGGGGTACGAACCCGAACAGCGCACCATCAGCATGCTGGCCGCCAACGTCTGGGCGATGGTGGTGATGGTGGTGGCCGGTGGGGTAGGGTGGTGGCTCATCAAATGGATCCATCCCGACGCAGCCCTTGCGGCGGTTGATGTGTTGTGGTTCATTGCAATGTTTTGTGTAGGTATAGTGGTGCATGAACTAATCCATGGCCTCACTTGGATTGCGCTTGTCAAAGAGAGTTTCAGCCACCTCTCCTTCGGCACCATGCCGGGCGGTGTCTACTGCCACATCGATGTGCCTATGACTAAGCGAAACTATGTCATCGGGGCTCTGATGCCTGGTCTGCTGACAGGCCTGGTGCCCTGGCTGGTTGGTATCGCCGCCGGAAGTTTGCTGTGGACGCTGTTGGGTGCGGTGATGATTGGTGCCGCCATGGGCGACATCATGATAGTCCGGGCTATCCGCAAGGAGACACCAGACACGCTCGTCTACGACCACCCCAGTCTGGGTGGCTGCTATGTTTACCGTAAAATAGATATTCAATGATAGGACAACCACAAGTCTATGAGGCCCTGCAGCGAATGCAGATCCCCTTCGACTACTATGAACACCCCGAGGCGCCGACCATCGAGATCGCCGCCCAGTTCTACCGCGGCGAGGGAACGACGCTCTGCAAAAACCTCTTCTTCCGCAACCATAAAGGCAACCGCCACTACCTCGTCATCATGGACTCGCGCCATGCCATGGACATCCACGACATGGAGCACCGCCTGCATCAGGGCAAGCTCTCCTTCGCCAGCCCCGAGCGCATGATGAAGTATCTCGGCGTGCGGCCCGGCTCGGTGTCGTTGTTTACGCTGGTCAACGACGCCAATCACGAGGTGACCCTCTTCGTCGACCGCCAGCTGCTGAATGCCGAAAAGGTCAGTTTTCACCCCAATGACAACCGCGCTTCGCTGGTCATCACGCGCGACGACATGCTGCGGTTCATCCAAGAGGTCGGCAACCCCTATGAGGTTGTTGATTTATACGACCCAAATTGTTGATAACCTACAAAAATCAATGTTCCACGTGAAACAATGAAAAAGCAAGAATACACCGTTGCCGAGGAGCAGGAACTTCTCGATTTCTTGATGAAACAGATGCCCGACACAAGCCGTACACGCGTCAAGGAACTGCTTGCACGCAACGTCTACGTCGACGGTCGTCGCACTTCGCAGTTCAACTTCCCGCTGCAGAAAGGCATGAAGGTGACCATCGAGAAAAGCAGCGGCCGCGACAAACTGCGTCCGCGCGACCTCGACATCGTCTTCGAAGACCAGCACCTTATCGTGGTCAACAAGCACGAAGGCCTGCTCAGCAACAGCCGCAACCCCAACGACAAGACCGTCATCACCGTCCTCAACCAATACCTCGATGCCAGCCACCAGCACTGCCACGCCCACATCGTGCACCGGCTCGACCGTGACACCAGCGGCCTCATGGTGGTCAGCAAAAGCAAGGAAGTAAGCCGGAAATTCGAAGAGGACTGGAAAGGAACCGTCACCGACCGCCGGTATGTGGCGGTGGCCTGGGGCCACATCGAACCCCCGAAAGGCGAGATACGCTCCTGGCTGACCGACGGCGAGTACTGCGTTCTCTCGTCGCCCGTCGACAACGGAGGCAAACTGGCCGTGACCCACTATGAAGTGCGTCAAACATGCCGTCGCTACTCGCTGGTTGACTTGAAGTTGGACACCGGTCGCCGCAACCAGATCCGCGTCCACCTGCGCGAGTTGAAACACCCCGTGGTGCACGACCCGATGTACGGCTACAAAGACGACCTCTCGCCAGTCTCCCGTCTTTGTCTTCATGCCTACCGCCTCTGCTTCACGCATCCCGTCACCGGTCGCCGCCTGCGTTTCGAAACCCCCGTGCCGGCGGCATTCATGAAACTTATGGAACTGTAGCCGTCATCCAGCCGTCTGGCAGCTGTTTGGGTGCCTCGTTGTACGCTATATGTACGCTACTTGTACAGTACTTGTACGCTTTCAAAGCGTACAAGTACTGTACATATACTGTACAAGTACTGTACAACGGCCGAACCGGTACCTATCCGGATACTGATAATCAGGCTTTTGCAGAAATGGCAAAATTTTGGTTTTTTTCTCTGTAATGCAGTATGTGTCAATACTTTGTGATGCATTTAGGGGGCACATACCCCTGGCGGGCGGAGTAGGGCAGAGGCTAAAAATTTTGGACCGACCTCTCGGAATTGCAATTTTTTTTGTATCTTTGCATCGTGATATTACGCGCCCGTATGCGATACCGGGCCCGAAAAGAGTTTAACAATCAACGAAATAAAGACATATATGCCTGGATTCAAAGACGACAAACAGATGAGCCGCTACATCCTTTGGGGTGTCTTGGCGGTGTTGGTGCTCATAGTAATCTTCAGCTCATTCTACACCATCCGCTCCGCCGAGCGCGGAGTGCTGAGCACATTCGGCAAAATGAGCGACGAGGTGATCGAAGACGGCCTGCACTTGAAGATACCGTTCATCCAGACGGTGAAGCGCGTCAACGTGCAGCAGAAGAAATTCGACGGCCACGAGAACTCCTACACCCGCGATGTGCAGACCTCCGAGGTCGACTACACCATCAACTACGACCTCGTGCGCGAAAACGTCAGCAAGCTGATGAAAAACGTCGGCGACGACTACCACAACCGCATCGTGGTGCCCTACGTGCGATCGGCCATGAAAGAGGCTTTCGGCAACTTCGCCGCTACCGAGATAGTTGAAAACCGCGACGCCGTGCGCCGCGAGATTGAGAAAACCCTTCGCCTTACGCTCGACAGCAACTACTTCATGAACATCCAGTTCCAGCTGGTCGACATCGACTTCGACGACCAGTTCGAAAATGCCATCAAGGAGAAGCAGGTGGCCGAACAGAATGCCTTGAAAGCCAAGAATGTGACCATCCAGATAGAAGAGCAGGCCAAACAGACCAAGATAGCGGCCGAAGCCGAGGCTGAAGCCATGCGCATCAAGGCCAACGCCCTCGAGCGCAATCCGAAACTGGTGAGCTACGAGGCAGTACAGAAATGGGACGGCAAAATGCCCCAGTATATGCTTGGCAACTCGGTGCCCTTCATCGACCTGAAATAGACGCGATGCTCAAACGTACACTCATAGCAATACTGCTGGCAGCCCTGTGTGCCGTCGCCCCGCTGGCGGCGCAGGAGAGCGATACGTCTCGCGTGGGCTTCCACGTCAGCATTGGCGCCACCGCCGCTGCAGGCTTCGGGCGGACCGACGCGCTGACATGGGCCGCCCCCCGCTTCGAGTGGCACGCCACCGACCGCCTCACCGTGAGCGGCGGCATAGCCATGGCCGCAAGCCTCATGCCTCGCGGCTACGAACTGCAGGGCCTGCACCGCAGCGACCTGGCGCCGCGGCGCCACGGCACCAAGGTAGGCGCCGTCTGGGCTGCCGCCGATTACGCCGTCAACGACCGCCTGCACATCTGGGGCTCCGTGCTCCACGTCAGCGGCTACGCTCAGCCCCTCTGGCTCGACGGCGCTGTGCCCATCGAGGCCACAGTGCTCAGCGGAGGCTTTGCCTATGCTCTGAGCGACAATTCTCTGCTCGAAATGCACTTCCACATAGCCCACGACCACTACGGCTATATGCTCCATCCACCCTACGGCCACGGCTACTACGGCATGCTGACCCCATCGTGGGAGATATACAGCGGCCATTGGCCGTTCTGACCAAAGCAACAAAACCTAAACAACACCCCCACAACCCTCAACCACACACCCGACAACCCGACACCAAATGGAATACAATACCCAACGCCCGCAGCTGAAAATCACCGACTATGGCCGCCATGTGGCCAAAATGATAGAATACGCCAAAACCATCGAAGACCGCCAGCAACGCAACGAGATGGCCAGCATCATCGTCGACACGATGGCACACGTCAACCCAAAGATGAAAGAACGCACCGACTACAAGCAAACTCTCTGGGAACACATGATGATGATGGCCGACTATGCACTCGACGTCGACAGCCCCTACGCCATACACCGCGAAGAGCCGGCCCAGATGCATCCGCAGCCACTGAAGCGAGCCGAAACCACTATCCGCTACCGCCACTATGGACGCGCCCTTGAAGATATGGTGCGAGCCGTGGCCGCCATGCCCGAGGGCAGCGACCGCGACATCCTGGTCCAGCAGCTGGCCCACCTCATGAAGCGCCAGTATCTTCAGTGGAACCGCGATTCGGTCGAAGACGAAGTCATCGTCGACCAGCTGACCAAACTCAGCGACGGACGCATCAAGCTGCCGGCCGACTTCCAATTCCGCGACTCCAAAATCTACATCGACGCCCTCGCCGCCGTACAGGCCAAGAAGGAAGCCGGCGATTCAAAGAAAAAGAAGAAAAAGAAGAAAAAACAAAACCAAGCCCAGGCATAAAATATGGCAAGTTTCGAGATAACCGGAGGCCGCAAACTACACGGCGAGATAGTGCCCCAGGGTGCCAAAAACGAGGCCCTGCAGGTGCTCTGTGCTGTATTGCTCACACAGGAAAAGGTGCGTATAGAGCACGTGCCCGACATACGCGACGTCAACAAACTGATCGACCTGCTGAAGCTGCTCGGAGTGAGCGTGCGCGAAGACCACAGCGCCGCCTGCGAGAGCGGTCGCACCTTCGAGTTCGAAGCCGACCGGGTTAACCTCGACGTGCTGCACAGTCCGGACTACCGCGAACAAGCCGGCACCCTGCGCGGAAGCATTATGCTTGTCGGCCCGCTGCTGGCCCGCTTCGGTACCGCCGTGGTGCCTCAGCCCGGCGGCGATAAAATCGGCCGCCGCCGCCTCGACACCCACTTCATTGGTATGGAACGCCTCGGTGCCGAAGTCGAATACAAACGCGGTGCCTATATCGTCAATGCCAAAAAGCTCAAAGGCACCTACATGCTCCTCGACGAGGCTTCCGTCACGGGCACGGCCAATATCATCATGGCCGCCGTAATGGCTCGTGGCACCACCACCATCATGAACGCCGCCTGCGAACCCTACGTCTATCAGCTCTGCAATATGCTCAACAGCATGGGTGCACGCATCAGCGGTGTGGGCAGCAACCTGCTCACCATCCGCGGCGTCAAGGAACTCCACGGATGCACCCACCGACTGCTGCCCGACATGATCGAGGTGGGCTCCTTTATCGGTATGGCTGCCATGACGCAAAGCGACCTGACCATCAAAAACGCCCAGGTGCAGCATCTGGGTCTCATCCCGCAGGTCTTCCGCCGCCTCGGCATCGAGGTCTGGCAGCGAGGCGACGACCTCTACATACCCGCCCAGGAACACTACGAGATAGAACGCTTTATGGATGGCTCCATCATGACCGTCGCCGACGCTCCCTGGCCAGGATTCACCCCTGACCTTATCTCCATCGCCCTCGTTGTCGCCACACAAGCCAAAGGCAGCGTGCTCATACACCAAAAGATGTTTGAGAGTCGCCTGTTCTTCGTTGACAAACTCATCGATATGGGCGCCCAGATCATCCTCTGTGACCCGCACCGCGCCACCGTCATAGGCCTCGATCGCGAACACAAACTGCGAGGTGTGCGCATGGCCTCGCCAGACATACGCGCCGGCGTCGCACTGCTCATAGCCGCCCTCAGCGCTGACGGCACAAGCCGTATAGACAATATCGAACAAATCGACCGCGGATATCAACATATAGACGAGCGGCTCCGACGCCTCGGTGCCGACATACGCCGCGTTTAACATATTCATTTCAACTCTTAAAACTATGTTCAGCCTTTTCAAGAAAAAGTACGAACCCCGGCCTATCTTCGCCGCCCTCGGCACCGACATGCACTGCCACCTCGTTCCAAAGGTAGACGATGGCTCCAAGTGCGACGAGGAAAGCATCGAATGCCTGCAAACCCTCAGCGCCGTCGGCTACAAGCGGGTCATCATCACCCCTCATTTCCAGCACCCACGCTTCCCAAATCAGGAAGACGACATCACCCGCCGCTACGAAGACCTGAAAAAACACGTCAATGAAGCCGGTGTCGACATCGAACTGGTCGGCATCGGAGGAGAATACCGTATCGACAGCGGCTTTGCGCCGCGACTCGAAAACCCGCGCTTCCTCCAAATCGGCGGCAAATATGTGCTGGTCGAATTCTCGCTCCATCAGCAGATGATGGGCTGCGACGAGATGATTTTCGACATGCAGATGAAGGGCTATGAGGTCATCCTGGCTCACCCCGAACGCTATCCCTACCTCAACGTCAATGGCCTGCGCATGGAGCAACTCAAAAACCAAGGCGTCTTTTTCCAGACCAACGTCCTCTCGCTCGGTGGATTCTATGGCGAAGAAGCCAAACACCGCGCCGTGGAAATGATTGAACGCGGCTGGGTCGAATTCATGGGCACAGACACCCACAACACCATGTACGCCCAAGCTCTGAGCGACCTCAGTCGCAATAAAAAAGTCGAAAAACTGCTCGAAAAACACCAGTTCTTGAATAATACGCTTTAAAGGAAACATAAAATCGTAAAACACAGTTAATACCAGAATAGTTATGAAAAAGTTATTATTTGCCCTTGTGGCCGTTGCAGCCCTTATGGCTGTCTCATGCACTAAAGATGAAGAATCCAACCCTGCATCCTCTATCAAGGGGCGATGGGAAGCTCCCCGCTTCTCCGACACACCCGACGACATCGCCTTTGTCGCCATCTTCGGCGAAAAAGACCTCGACCTGTACATCATCGCTTGGGGCCAGCATCTGAAAGGAACGTATACATGGTCCGGAGATGTTGTGAAATACAACATTACAGGTGCCGACCAAGCCTATACCGACGTTACGTATGACGATTCCGGCAATATGAATGGCTGGTCGTGGGAAGCCGGAAACCTCGATGCCGCCACCCTTACGCTCTCAAGCGGCTATGACTGGTATCCGATGTCAGCCGAAGACCTGGCCCGCGCCAAGGAAGATTTTTCCGAATTCGGCTTCAAGGTCAGTGGCAGCACGGCTTCTTCCTCTCTGGTTGGCATCGATAATCTGACATTCAACAAAGTTAATTAATCCGCAATGAACACATTGAATGCTGTATCGCCCATCGATGGGCGCTATCGCTCAAAGTGCGAGCCTCTCGCACAATTCTTTTCCGAAGGGGCACTGATCAAATACCGTGTCCGCGTCGAGGTCGAATATTTCATCGCCCTCAGCGTGCAACTCAAGAACCTGCGCCCACAGCTGGCCCAAGTGGCTGCTCGTGCCGAGGAACTGCGCGATATCTACCGCTGCTTTACCGACGCCGATGCCCAAGCCATCAAGGATATCGAGAAAACGACCAATCATGACGTCAAGGCTGTGGAATATTTCCTCAAGGGCCGCTTCGACCAAATGGGTCTCGGCGATCTGAAGGAGTTTATCCACTTCGGCCTCACCTCGCAGGACATCAACAATACCAGTGTGCCTCTCAGTATGAAAGACTGTGCCTCCCAGGTGCTCCTGCCCGCCTACCGCCGTCTGCTCGACATGCTCGACGAGCGTGCTGCAGAGTGGAAGGATATACCTATGCTGGCTCATACCCACGGCCAACCTGCCTCGCCCACCACGCTGGGCAAGGAATGGGGTGTCTTTGCCTACCGTCTGCGCCGCCAGATTGAAGAACTCGAGCGCATACCTTTCACTGCCAAATTCGGCGGTGCTACGGGCAATTTCAACGCCCACCTGGCAGCCTTCCCTGAGGTCGACTGGCGCGCATTCGGCAATGACTTTGTCATGAACCACCTCGGCCTCGAACGTCAGCAGCTCACCACCCAGATCGAGAACTACGACATGATGGCTGCATGGTTCGATGCCTGTAAGCGCATCAACGTCATCCTCATCGACCTCTGTCGCGACGTGTGGACCTACGTCTCAATGGAGTATTTCAAGCAGCGCATCAAAGCCGGCGAGGTAGGCTCCAGCGCCATGCCCCACAAGGTGAACCCCATCGACTTCGAAAATGCCGAAGGCAACCTCGGCTTAGCCAACGCCATCTTCGAGCATCTCAGCCACAAGCTGCCTATCAGCCGTATGCAGCGCGACCTCACCGACTCCACCGTCAGCCGCAATATCGGCGTGCCTATTGCCCACACCATGATATCCATCGCCTCGCTCGAAAAAGGCCTCGGCAAACTGCTGCTCAACGAGGCAGCCCTGCAGCGCGACCTCGACAACAACTGGGCTGTCGTGGCCGAAGCTATCCAGACGGTGCTGCGCAGTGTGGGCTACCCCAATCCCTATGAAGCCCTCAAGCAGCTCACACGTACCAACGAAAAGGTTACTGCCGATACCATCGGCGCCTTTGTCGACACGCTCGACGTGGACCCTGCCGTCAAGGCCAGACTCAAGAGCTTCACACCGCATAATTATATCGGCTATAGCCTATGAAGAGTTTCACGCTCAGGCAGATTAAGCCCTACGGCGCACGCTGTGCGCTGTATGGGCTTTTCCTCGTACTTAGCGTGCTTTTCACCATGGCCACGGCTCTCTCGGTGGCCGATTTCCTACGCATCCTCTTCGGCGAGGCCGACAACGTTGTACCTGCGGCCAACCTTGTGGCCCGTTGGCTCGACGGCATCTACGCCTGGCTCATCACTTTCGGCCGCAAGAATGCACTCATCATCTTCTCGGCTGTCATCTTTGTGCTCTATGCGCTGAAAAACGTCTTCGGCTATCTGGCCGCTATAGAGATTTCCATTATCCGCGTCCGTGTCGTGCGCAACCTGCGCAACAATATGTTCCATAAGGTATTGCGACTGCCTATGTCCTTCTTTGACCGCACCCGCAAGGGCGATGTCATGGCTCGCTTCGGAAGCGATATGTCCGAGTACGACGAAAACACCCTCGGCTCGATACAGATGCTTCTCTCCGCAGTGGTCAGCATATTGCTCTATTTTGCCATGTTGCTCTACCTCAACGTCAAGCTGACAGGCTTTGTGCTGCTTATGCTTCCCATTGTCGGTGTGGTCATTTCAGGCCTCTCGCGCAAGCTGAAGCGCAAGTCGCAGACCGTCCAGGAGATGAATTCTCGTCTCATTTCGCTCACCGATGAGGCCATCGGCGGCCTCAAGGTAATCAAGGCCTACACAGCCATCGACTTCTCAAACCGCCGCTTCCGTCACTACAATCGCGACTATACCCGCCTTCGTACAGGCATGGTGCGCCGCATCTATTCGGCATGGCCCGTGAGCGAATTCCTCGGCAATGTGGTGGTCATCGGCATCCTCCTTTTTGGCTCATGGCTCGTCATGGGCGGCGACAACGGCCTCACGGCCGACCTCTTCGTCAGCTACGTGATGCTCTTCGTGCTCATGATTCCTCCTGCCAAAGACCTCACAACCGCCGTGGCACAAATCAAGAAAGGACGGGCCTGCGCCGAACGTATAGAAGCTCTGCTCAACGAAACAGAGGAGGACTATCTGAACAAACCGGTTGGTCTGGGTGGTTCAACCAATAATAATGCCCCTGCCGTTGAACTTAGCCACGTCAGTTTTTCCTATACCCCGGAGACATTGGTGCTCGACGATGTAAGCCTCGTTGTTCCGCGTGGAACAACCCTCGCCATCGTAGGCAGTTCGGGCAGCGGCAAAAGCACCATCGCCGATCTTCTCTGTCGCTTCTACGATGCCCAGCAGGGTCGCATACTCCTCTCCGGCACTCCGGTCGATGCTATGCCCCTGGCCGAACTGCGCAGCCGTATCGCTGTCGTGGCTCAGGACACATTGCTCTTCAACGACACCGTCGGAGCCAATATCGCCTTCGGATGCCCCGCTGCCAACCAGGCACAAATCGAACAGGCTGCACGCACCGCCCAGGCTCACGACTTCATCATGGCCCTGCCCGACGGCTATCATACCAATATCGGCGAAGGTGGCGAAATGCTCAGCGGCGGCCAGCGCCAGCGTATAAGCATCGCCCGCGCCCTGCTCCGCAACCCCGAATTGCTTATCCTCGACGAGGCCACCTCGGCCCTCGACACCGAGAGCGAGCGCCTGCTGCAGCAAACCCTCGACCACGTCCTGCGCGACCGTACAGCCATCGTGATTGCACACCGCCTCAGCACCGTCCGCTCGGCCGACTGCATCGCCGTGCTCGACCACGGCGCCGTGGTCGAACTCGGCACTCACGACAGCCTCATGGCCCTTGACGGCCGCTATGCTTCTCTCGTTAAACTGCAATCCTTAAGTTGAGATTCGAAAAATTGAAAATTAAAAGGAATAAGTCTGCCGTGATAGAAGGCTTGCGCATGCTTTTGTGTTCAAGCGTGGTGTTCTTTTTCCAGTTTTCCTTTTTCAATGTTCTCAATGCGCAGCATTCTGTAGCCCCCGTGCTCTCGTGGCTCGCCACCGTCGACGACTCGCAGCGCATCGTTCTCTCATGGTCGCCTTCGGCCGACAGCACAGTTTGGGGCTATCACATCTGTTCAGGCCAGCCCTGCCTCGACTACGACACTGTCTTCGGCCGCCTCGACACCTCCCTGCTCTGCCTCGACCACAGCCCCCTCGAACCGCATTCTTACCGCATCCACGTCTTCGACAGCAGCCACAATGTCAGCTCGCTGACGCCGGCCTTCGGCAATATAGTGCTTTCCGCCGAGGTGCCTGAGTGCGAAACCGCCGTCCACGCCTCATGGACCCCCTATGGCTCGATGCCTTCAGGCCTTGGCCGCTATTTGCTTATGGTGCGCGTCGAACCTCTGGACACCCTTTTCGAGACCTACTACTCCACCGATAGCAGCGGTGCGCGCAGTTTCAGCTTCTCGCTGCCGCCCGAGGCCACTTCCGCCTCGCTCCGCGTGGCAGCGGTCAGCGTCGACCGCCGCCTCGTCTCTTTCTCCAATACCGTCGCCGTCCAGCGCCTCACGGCCGATACTGCCGCTTTCCTTGACATCCGCTCCATCGCCTTCGACAGCCTGGCCGGCTCCGTCAACCTCTCGTTCCGAGTCGACACCGCCTACCGCGGTGCCGACAGCTGCACCCTCTGGCGCAGCGTAGACGGCAGCCCCTGGCGCCAGCTGGCCCGCCTGCCTTGGCCACCGCTCGACCGCTACGCCGACCGCTCTGTCAGCCGCTACGACTCGCTCCACTGCTATCAGCTCTCCGTCGCAGATGCCTGCGGCCTCGGCCTCAGCTATTCCGAGTCGCGCTGCGTCGTCGTGCCGCCGCCTCCGCCGCCAGCCGTGGCCTTGCCCAATATAGTGGTGGTCGGCGCCGACAGCCCTAACGGTCAGTTCCTGCCGGTGGCCAGTTCGCTCATGGGCGACATCTACGAACTCTGCATCTACGACCGTCGCGGCAACCTCGTCTTCGCCACTACCGACCCCGCCGAACCCTGGCGCCCCGACACCGGTACCCCGCAAGGCTCCTACGCCTACTCTCTCCGCCTGCGTTTCGCCGACAACACCATCCATTCCTATGCCGGCACCATCCTCGTCATAAGATAAACCACAAACCCGCCTTAAATCCTACAGCACCCGAAAACAACACTTGTCTTGACTTCTTCAACTTCTTAACTTCTAAAAAAGAAACCAACATGAAAGTAGCCCTCTACTACCGCCACATCGACGACGCCGACCGCCCCTCCTTCGACGCCCTTCAGCAGTCTCTCCTCGCCCACGGTTTGGAAACCGTCCATGTGGCCGACGGCGACAATGTCGTCGGCGCCGACTACCTCTTCTCTATCGGAGGCGACGGCACTCTGCTCAGCTCCGTCCAGTTCGTCGGCACCGGCGGCCATCCTGCTTCCCTGCCGCCCATCGTGGGTATCAATTTCGGCCATCTCGGCTTCTTGACCACCGCCGGACGCGCCGACCTCGACACCCTCGTCGACCAGCTCATGCAAGGCCACTTCTCCCTCGAACGCCGCACCCTTCTGCAGGTTGCCGCCCCCGATTCTCCTCTCGCCGCTCCGGCCTATGCCCTCAACGAGGTCTTCCTTCACCGTCCGGAAGAGTCGTCGATGCTGCGCACCGAGGTCTATGTCGACGGCCTCTATGTGGCCACCTATGCAGGCGACGGCGTCATCGTGGCCACACCCACCGGTTCCACCGCCTACAGCCTCAGTTGCGGCGGCCCTATCCTGACGCCCGACAGCGGCTCGCTCGTCATAACGCCTATCGGCGCCCACACCCTCACCCTGCGCCCCATCATCGTGCCCGACAGCGCCAGCCTGCGCCTCGTCGTCGTGCCCGCCACACATCATACAGGCTCAGCCGACCCCGACCCCTTCACGCTCGGGCTCGACTCGCGTCGCGCCACTCTCCGTGGCGCCGTTGCCATCGACGTATGCCGTGCACCGTTCACCATCAACCTTGTCCGCATGGGACGGCAGAACTTCTTCTCTGCCATTCGCGACAAGCTCATGTGGGGCACCGAAATCCGCCCCTGACCCGCCAGCGGGTGCCACCGTTTTGAAAAAAAGCGCCGGTTCATGTTCAAAAACCCTCAAAAACCGGCTCTGCCATCAGCGAGGGGTCATTTTTTAGTTTGTTGTTTATCAGCACTTTGTTTGGGTCTTGTAAGGCACCTCTTGCCTCGTTGTACGCTATATGTACGCTACTTGTACAGTACTTGTACGTTTATAAAGCGTACAAGTACTGTACATATACTGTACAAGTACTGTACAACGGGCGAAGGGGACCCCTGCCGGACAGCCACCGTACGGCGGCCGGTCGGCGATGCGATGGACACCCGTGCCGCCGGGGCGCGAAATGTTAAATTTTTGGTTTCGGAGAAAATTTTTTCCAGTATTTGTAAAAAAAATGTTACTTTTGCACCGCTTTAAATAGTATCACAGGCAGCAAAGATTATGTTCGACTTCGAGACATCGGTAAGTGGCATAGAGTTCAAGGTGAGGCAGTTGGCGGACGAGGTGAAGCGTCTGCGCGCCGATGTTTCGGCCGGTGAGGCACGTTGCCGTGAGCTGGAAGAAGCGCTGAGAAATAAGGAAATAATTATTAACAACCTAAAAGAAGAAAACAGAATAGTAAAATTAGGGAACAGGCTGGCAGAAGGAAGTGACAGCACGGAACTGAAACTGAAGATCAATCAGATGATACGCACCATAGACAAGAGCCTGGAGATAATGAAGGAAGAAAGATGGAGACAGTAGCAGCATCGGTAAATATACTCGGACGGACCTACCGTCTGCGCGTGGCGGCTGAAGACGAGGCCGCCCTGCGCAAGGCGGCCGACGCCATTGAGGCGCAGGCCCGCCAGTATGGACAGCAGTATGCCTACAATGACCATCAGGACTTGATTGCAATGGTGGCTCTGACGCAGATCACCCAACTGACCAAGATACAAGACTCGCTCCGGTACAAGGACACCGACCTCGCCCAGAGGCTCGTGGCCATCGACGGAGTTTTGGACCAAATCCTGCACCCGACCCGAAACAGTTTGTAAACTCAACACAATTTACAATACCGAGTAAGCTCATGGGCGGGTAGGTTGTATGGCTGATACGCCCGGCACTCAAATCCTAACAGTATCAGGGTTTACCAATACTCCAGGAGGGCTTTCGGATGCAGGATTGCTTTTCGCTTCGGGCGGCCACCCGCGGTTCCCGCAACAAAACAACAACACACACATGGTAGTACTTTGGATTATAATCGGACTCGTGGTCGGTGCCGGCGTGGCTGTATGGCTCACAACGGGCGTACTGCGTAACAAACTCCTCGCACAGAGCCAGCAGGTGCTGAAAGACGCCGAGGAGAAAGGCGAAGTAATCAAGAAAGAGAAAGAACTGCAGGCCAAGGAGAAGTTTCTGCAACTGCAGCGCGAACACGACAAGCGCGTCAACGAGCAGAACAACAAACTGCGCGACCAGGAGAACAAACTGAAACAGCGCGAGCAGACCCTCGGACAGAAAGTGGACGAGCTGCAGAAAAAGAACAACGAGCTGAAGAGCGTCAGCGAGAACCTGAACAAGCAAATCGATGCCCTGCATGTGCGCCAGGCCGAAGTGGAGAAAGTCTACAAGGAAAGCGTCGAGAAGCTGGAGCACATTGCCGGCATGACGGCCGATGAGGCCAAGCAGCAGCTGGTCGACGCCATGACCGAGGAGGCACGCGCCGAGGCCAGCACCACGATAATGGACATCGTGGAGGAGGCCAAAATCACCGCCAACGAACAGGCCAAGAAGGTGGTCATACAGAGCATCCAGCGCACCGCCACCGAGGCGGCTATCGAAAACACCGTCAGCGTGTTCAACCTGGAAAACGAGGAGGTGAAGGGCCGCATCATAGGCCGCGAGGGCCGCAACATACGCACCCTTGAAAGCCTCACAGGAGTCGAGATTATCATCGACGACAGCCCCGACGCCATCATCATCAGCGGTTTCGACCCCGTGCGCCGCGAGATTGCACGCCTTTCGCTCCACAAGCTGGTGACCGACGGCCGCATACACCCCGCCCGCATCGAGGAGGTGGTGGCCAAGACCCGCCGCCAGATTGAGCAGGACATCAACGAGGTTGGCAAACGCACCTGCATCGACTTGGGCATCCTGAACATGAACCACGAGCTCGTCCGCATGGTGGGCCGCATGAAGTATCGCTCGAGCTACGGCCAGAACCTGCTGCAGCACAGCCGCGAGGTGGCCAACCTGGCCGCCACCATGGCTTCGGAGCTGGGCCTCAACCCGAAGATGGCCAAGCGCGCCGGCCTGCTGCACGACATCGGCAAGGTGCCCGACACTGACCCCGAACTGCCGCACGCCATCTTCGGCATGAAGCTGGCCGAGAAGTACAAGGAGCATCCCGACATCTGCAACGCCATCGGCTCGCACCACGATGAGATTGAGATGACCAACCTCATCAGCCCCATCATCCAGGTGGCCGACGCCATCAGCGGTGCCCGTCCCGGCGCCCGCCGCGAGGTGGTCGAGGCCTATATCAACCGCCTCAAGAAGCTCGAAGACATGGCTATGGCCTACCCCGGAGTGGTGAAGACCTATGCCATCCAGGCCGGCCGCGAGCTGCGCGTCATCGTCGGCGCCGACAAGGTGAACGATGTCGAAGCCATGAAGCTGAGCTACGACCTCTCGCGTCAGATCCAGAGCGAGATGACCTACCCTGGCCAGATCAAGGTGACCGTCATCCGCGAAACCCGTGCCATCAACTACGCCAAGTAAATGATGCCTCTCGCCATATATTGGAATGTCGACC
Source organism: Bacteroidales bacterium (assembly GCA_017501495.1). Lineage (GTDB taxonomy): Bacteria > Bacteroidota > Bacteroidia > Bacteroidales > P3 > Colimorpha. The sequence continues at coordinate 25,360 of JAFVWV010000152.1, forward strand.
CCGTGGCCATACACATCGGCTCGTGGGGGCTGCGGTGGTATTCGCTGTGCTTCGTGGTGGCTTTTTTGCTCGGCTACTGGATAGTGGACCGCATGTTCAAGCGCGAGAAAGTCAACGATGACTATATCGGTTCGCTGTTCATGTACATCTTCCTGGCCATCCTGATAGGAGCCCGCCTCGGGCATTGTCTCTTCTATGAGCCCGGCTATTACCTGACGTCGGCACATTGGTTCGAGATTGTCTGGCCTTTCCAGAACGGCCGTTTCACAGGCTACGAAGGCCTGGCCAGCCACGGTGCTGCGCTCGGCATCCTGATTGCCTTGTGGCTCTATTGGAAGAAGTACCGCATGAACCCATGGTGGATACTGGACCGGCTGGTGATAGTGGTGGCCCTGGGCGGCGCTTTCGTGCGTCTGGGCAACCTCTTCAACAGCGAAATCTACGGCGTGGCCACCAACCTTCCGTGGGGCTTTGTCTATGAGCGCAACGGAGAGCCGGTGCCCAAACACCCCACACAGCTCTACGAGAGCCTCAGCTATTTCATCATCTTCGGTGTGAGCTTTTGGTACTACCTGCGCAAGGACGGCCGGTTCCGCAGCGGCACGGTGTTCGGCTGGTGGCTGGTGGCGCTGTTCGGCGCGCGCTTCCTGATCGAGTTTGTCAAGAACGACCAGGTGGGCTTCGAGGCCGGAATGACGCTCAACATGGGCCAGCTGCTCAGTCTGCCCTTCATAGCCGGCGGATTGGTCATCGCTTGGCTCGCAAGGAAGGAAAAACTCCCGCAGGGTGTGTTCCCCAAGGGAGAAGTGAAACAACAAACTAAAAAGGAGAAAAAGAAATGAAGACATTGATTCTTGTACGCCACGGCGAGAGCGCGTGGAATAAACTTAATCTTTTCACTGGATGGACCGACGTCGACCTCACCGAGGCCGGCAAGAAAGAGGCCTACGAGGCCGGCAAGCTGCTCAAGGCCGAGGGCTACCGCCCCGAACTGTGCTTCACAAGCTATCTGAAGCGTGCCGTGAAGACCCTCAACGAGATGCTCGACGCTATGGACATGGATTGGCTGCCGGTGCAGAAGAGCTGGCGCCTCAACGAGAAGAGCTACGGTGCCATCCAAGGCCTCAACAAGGCCGAGACGGCCGAGAAATACGGTGACGAGCAGGTACTCCTGTGGCGCCGTTCGTTCGATGTGCGGCCGCCTGCGCTCGACCTGCACGACGAACGCAGTCCACGCATGGATCCGCGCTACAACGAAATTCCGGACAACCTTATCCCGCTCACCGAGGCCTTGAAAGACACCATCGAGCGTTTGATGCCTTATTATCGCGGCACCATCATGCCCGCCTTCGAGAACCGCAACACCCTCATGGTTGTGGCCCATGGCAATTCGCTCCGCGGCATCGTCAAGGAACTCAAGGGTATGAGCAATGAGGAAATCATAAAGTTCAATCTGCCCACGGCCGTGCCATACATCTTCACCTTCGACGAAAAGATGAACCTTGTGGAGGACAAGTTCCTCGGCGACCCCGAGGTCATCGCCGCCAAGCAGGCCAGTGTCGCCAACCAGGCAAAGAAGAAATAAGGTATTGTGAGAAATGCCTTCTGAAGGAATGAATTAATTTTCAGGGGTGGCTTCGGTCACCCTTTTTTTATTATATGCAGTTTTATGGCGAGCCGTCATAAATTCTTTGGCAGGATGAAAATTATTTTGCCATATGGCAATTAATGAGTATCTTTGCAGTCTCATTTTTAAAGCATAGATATATGTTAGTCAAGACATACGGCAGCGCTATTATAGGTGTTGGTGCGGTGACGGTCACTGTGGAGGTGACGGTGTCGCAGGGGGCGGGCTTCTCTATCGTGGGTCTGCCGGACAATGCTGTCAAGGAGAGCGGCCAGCGCATCGCGTCGGCTTTCCTTGAGTCGGGATATAAGGTGCCTGGACATAATGTTGTGGTAAACATGGCACCTGCAGATCTGAAGAAGGAGGGCGCTGCATACGACCTTACGATTGCTATCGGCATACTCGGAGCCACGGGTATGCTGCAGCCTGACGAGTTGGAGCGATATGTCATCATGGGAGAACTCGGCCTGGATGGCTCGCTGCGTCCCATCAAGGGTGTTTTGCCCATAGCCATCGAAGCACGCCGCCGGCAGTGCAAGGGCATCATAGTGCCTGCTGCCAACGCCCGCGAGGCTGCCATCGTCAACAATCTGGAAGTCTACGGCGCCGAGAACCTGAAGCAGGTGGTGGACTTCTTCAACGGCCAGGCAGACCTTCCGCAGACCGTCGTCGATACCCGCGCCGAATTCGCCCGGTCGCTGAACAGCTACGAGTACGACTTCGCCGACGTCAAAGGGCAGGAGACCGTCAAGCGCTGCCTGGAGATTGCCGCCGCCGGTGGCCACAACGCCATCATGATAGGCCCTCCGGGCTCGGGCAAGACCATGCTGGCCAAGCGCATGCCCGGCATTCTGCCGCCGCTGACCTTGAGCGAGAGCCTGGAGACCACGCAGATACACTCCGTGGCAGGCCTGATGCGCAAGGAAGACTCGCTGATAGCCGTGCGCCCCTTCCGCGCGCCGCACCACACGGTGAGCGACGTTGCACTCGTGGGTGGCGGCGTCAACCCCAAGCCGGGTGAGATCAGCCTGGCGCACAACGGAGTGCTCTTCCTCGACGAGCTGCCGGAGTTCAAGCGCACGGTGCTCGAGGTGCTGCGCCAGCCCATGGAGGAGCGGCGAGTGACGATTTCGAGGGCCAAGATGACCATCGACTACCCCGCCTCGTTCATGCTCATCGCCGCCATGAACCCCTGCCCCTGCGGCTACTACAACCACCCTACCATTGAGTGTACCTGCCCAGCCGGCGCCGTCAAGCGCTACCTGAACAAGGTCAGCGGCCCGTTGATGGACCGCATCGATATACACATCGAGGTCACCCCCGTGCCCGTCAGCCAGCTGAACCAAGAGGGACGCGCCGAGAGCAGCGCCGCCATCCGCGAGCGCGTGGTGGCCGCGAGGGCCATACAGACAGCCCGCTTCGCCAACCACCCCGGCGTGCATTGCAACGCCCAGATGGGCAGCAAGCTCACGCGCGAGCATTGCCAGCTCACCGACGAATGCCGCCAAATCATGGAGATGGCCATGAACCGCCTCGGCCTCTCGGCCCGCGCCTACGACCGCATCCTCCGCGTCAGCCGCACCATCGCCGACCTCGAAGCCGCACCCGCCATCAGTCCTGACCACCTGCGCGAAGCCATCACCTACCGCTCGCTCGACCGCGACAGTTGGGGAAGATAGAACAATATACTATGACCTACAAACCGAACACCTGGGTGAACTTCGACGGCTACGTGTCGCTGGTCATAGGCGTATGGCCAAGCTACTACGAGCCTTTCGATGCCGAGGTGGTGGATGGCAAAATACGCTGCGGCGAACGAAGATACCGGCAAATAGTGTTGCGCGACCTCTTCGACAACCACGGACGCCGCCTGGCGGGCGTGCCGGCAATGAAATACCTCGAAACAATAGCGGAAGACCTGAATCCCGCCAGCGAGGAAGATATGCGACGCATAGAGCGCTTCCGTACCTCGCATCCCGACGAATACCGCCGCTGGATGGAGCGCGATGCCACCTGCACCGACTATGTGATGGTGGGCATCGCCGTACCGCCAGCGGAGCAGAAAGCCACCCTGACCAAGCTTCGCAAGCTGTCGCGCAACCTGCCGACTGCGTTCACCTACCGCGAGCTGGCGGGCTTCGCCACCGAGGCCGGTGTAAGCCTGAAGGGCTGTTGCGACGAATATGATTCGCACTATGATGACTATGTCTGCTTTGGACTCTACTTCCGAGTGGGCGAACAGCTGGGCAGGCAGCAGCTCTACTACGCCGTCAAACACTTCGACTGCCGCGACAGCGCCGAAGATGCACACCTGCTGTCCGACCCCTCATGCTGGTTCAACTTCGAACACCTGTTCCTCTTCACGGCACGCAACGTGAAGGAATACCTTGCGCTTCACCCCGACACGTCACTGCAAAAGTTGCTCGAAGAGATGAAGACAGCCTTCAGCGCTCTCGTCGACAGCAAACACAAAAGCAACCCTTTGGCAAATGAATTCTTCCGTTGGGTACCCAAACGGATGTTCGGCCGCGAAGAGGTCTGGATGGCTGCAGCCGAATACCTCGACCTCCTTGCCGACCGATACACCACCGCCCCCGTGGCCGAAGCCCTGCGCACCCAAGAGTGGCAAAAGAAATACAATTGGATTTACGACGTATGCTCATAAACAGAAAACACAGGAAGAGACAGAGACCGCCCTGCCACCGCTGGCGCGTGGAAGTGGGCAACGTGGTGGTGTGGACCCGGAATGTGCAATACGGCGAACGGCACCACAGGCAATGGGATTCGGAGGCATTGTTCTTCGAGGCTCTAAGCCTTGGCGACGACGAGCCGGAACGCCAAGTGGAACTCCTCACCCAGGCCATAGCACTCACGCCTCGCGACTTCGATTGCTACAACAATCGCGGCATCGCGCGTGACGCCCTGGGCGACGCCGAGGGAGCGCTGGCGGACTACGAGCAGGCCATCCGGCTCAATCCCAAACGCGCCGAAGCCTGGAATAATCGCGGTTTCCTGCGCTACAAGCAGCAACGCTACGCCGAAGCCATTGCCGACTTCGACCGCGCCATAGAGCTTGATCCCGAATACGCCAATCCACGCGTCAGCCGCGGTGCCGCATACGGTATGCTGGGACAGCACGACCGCGCTATGGAGGACTTCCGGCAGGCCATCGAGATCGCCCCCGATTTCCTGATGGCCTACGTCAACCGTGCCGCCTACGATATGAACCTCGGCCAGCTGGACGAAGCCCGCAAAGACCTGCTATGGGTGCTGGAACAGGAACCCGACGACTACACACGCGCCTACGTCGACCAGTACCTCCAAATGCTCGACCAGCAACAGAAGCCGAAGGAATAATTATTTTGCCATATCGCAAAAAGTTTGTATCTTTGCATCGATAAAAAAAACGAAAGACATGACCCACGGGAAGAATATCTGCAACCAGCTAAAGGAGGTCCGCAAGCGCATTGCGGAGGAAAATGACATACCTCTGGAGACAGAGGAGTGCAGCTACAAGGGCGAGTGCCGCGGCACCTGTCCGCGCTGCGAGGCTGAGGTGCGCTATCTGGAGAACGCCCTGGCCGACCGCCTGCGGCTGGGCAAGGTGGCCACCGTCGCGGGCCTCGCCCTAGGCCTCGCCGCCACCACAGCGCAGGCACAGAACGAAATGCCCGAAATCTATATTGGCGAACCCATCGATAGCACTCATCAGGTTGTGAGCAAGGGCGTGCTGAAGGGCACGGTTATCGACAGTAAGACAAAAGAGCCCCTGCCCTTCGTGAATGTTATCCTTAAGAAGGATGGTAAAATGATACACGGCAGCACAACTGACTTTGACGGAGTGTACACTATTAAACCCATACCTTCGGGAAAATACACGATTGAAGTGTCTGCATTGGGCTATCACCGATTTGTGCGTGAAGGTGTCCTCGTCAAGCCTACAGGCTTCACCATCTGCGATGTGTCATTGGGTGTCGATACCTCAGCTGTAATTGAAGAATTTGCCATACCAAGTGGAGTTCAATACGATGGTCCCGTTATGGGCGAGATACAAGTGGAACTTCCCGGCACCCCTGCCAGTCAGGCCGTACCTGTGATACAGACTGGCGGCATTGAAGAGGATATGATGCCCGGTAATCCGCCTTTCCAACGTCTTGTGAAAGACGGCGTGAAGGTCATCGTCCGCTGACACAATATTTTCCAATCGTTTACGTTATCCAGGAAAACAACATTAAGATGAAAGAATACAGCACAAACGACACTCCACTGCCATCGGCCAACGAACCTGGGGCCGCGTATGCGCGTCTGTTGCCTGAGCAACATGCAGTAGCAAACATGCAAGCCGAGATGAAACGCAAAGGACGCATGACGGTGGACGAGTTCTGCAACATGCTACACCATTACGTCGACGAGTATTATGACAGTGTACAAGGTTGAGATAGACCAGTCGGTGCATGAAGACGTGGAGGAGCTGAAACGTTTTCTGCGTTCTGTTATGTCTCGCGAAGGTGCTCACCGATATATCGAAGCCTTGTACGGCGAGATAATGTCGCTCTCTGTTTTCGCTGACTGCTTTGGCGCGAGCCGTTCTCAGACCATCCGAGCCATACACCCTCACGCTCGCCGCATGGTGTCACGCAATCGTAAATACGTATATGTTTTCCACATCGAGGAAGATGTTGTTGTAATCGACCGCATCCTCAATGCCAAAATGATAACACGATGACCCACGGGAAGAACATCTGCAACCAATTGAAAGAGGTCCGCAAGCGCATTGCGGAGGAAAATGACATACCTCTGGAGATAGAGGAGTGCACCTACAAGGGCGAGTGCCGCGGCACCTGTCCGCGCTGCGAGGCCGAGGTGCGCTATCTGGAGAACGCCCTGGCCGACCGCCTGCGGCTGGGCAAGGTGGCCACCGTCGCCGGTCTCGCCTTGGGCCTCGCCGCCACCACGGCGCAGGCAGCCGAATGCAACCCAGCCATACCGTCCAACACCCTACCCATCGTCAAGGAGGCGGTGCATGTGGCCGACAGCATTACGATAAAAGGCACAATAGTAGACTCTAAAACGAACGAGCCGCTACCGTTTGTTACTGTTACGATTGCTGACAGCAACGGCACAACAACTGGCACGCGTTCCGATTTTGACGGCAATTTTTCGGTATCGGTGCCGAGGGGCGACTATTCTCTAACGATAAACACCTTGGGCTACGCCAAATATGTGGTTCTGGAGGACCACTACACTGAAAATCGCACGCTGCCGACTATAAAGTTAGTGAGTACGGCTGAAATGCTCGAAGGTGTGGTTTTAATAATTGATGATAAGCAACCCGTAATCGAAATCGACCCCTACGGCGCATCCCAATACTTGGAGAAAGACGGTGTGAAAGTCATCGTGCGCTGACACAATATTTTCCAACCGTTTATGGGGAAACAACATTATGATAAATGATAACACGATGACCCACGGGAAGAACATCTGCAACCAATTGAAAGAGGTGCGCAAGTGCATCGCCGAGGAAAATGACATACCTCTGGAGATAGAGGAGTGCAGCTACAAGGGCGAGTGCCGCGGCACCTGTCCGCGCTGTCTGAAATCTGAGAAATAAAAGACGGGCTTCCGCAATGGAAGCCCGTCTTTTTTGTTTGGTATAATTTGGCTTATTCCTCGACGGGCTGCTCTGTGCCCTTCATGGCTACGCGTATTTTCTGTTCCAGCTCGTCGCAGAGCTCGGGGTTGTCGCGCAACAGTTGCTTCAGGGCTTCGCGACCCTGGGCCAGCTTGCTGTCGCCGTAGCTGAACCACGAACCGCTCTTGCGGATGATGTCCATGTCGACGCCCATGTCGATGATTTCGCCCACCTTCGAGATGCCTTCGCCGAACATCAGGTCGAACTCGCACTGGCGGAACGGCGGAGCCACTTTGTTCTTGACCACTTTCACCTTCACGCGGTTGCCGATGTTCTGGTCGCCATCTTTGATAGCCTGGATGCGGCGTATGTCGATACGCACCGAGGCGTAGAACTTCAGGGCGTTGCCACCGGTGGTGGTTTCGGGGTTGCCGAAGAGGACGCCTATCTTCTCGCGCAGCTGGTTGATGAAGATGCAGCAGCAGTTGGTTTTGCTGATGGCCGAGGTCAGCTTGCGCATGGCCTGGCTCATCAGTCGTGCCTGCAGGCCTACTTTGCTGTCGCCCATGTCGCCGTCGATTTCGGCCTTGGGGGTCAAGGCTGCCACCGAGTCGACCACGATGATGTCGATGGCGCCCGAACGTATCAGGTTGTCGGCAATCTCGAGGGCCTGCTCGCCGTTGTCGGGCTGTGCCATCAGCAGGTTGTCGATGTCGACGCCCAGTTTGGCGGCGTAGAAGCTGTCGAAAGCGTGCTCGGCGTCAATGAATGCTGCGGTGCCGCCTTTCTTCTGGCATTCGGCGATGGCGTGGATGGCCAGGGTGGTCTTACCGCTTGACTCGGGGCCGTAGATCTCGATGACGCGTCCGCGCGGGAAACCGCCCACGCCCAGCGCTGTGTCGAGGCCGATGCTGCCCGTAGAGATGACGTCGAGCTGCTCCACCGGACGGTCGCCGAGCCTCATAATAGACCCCTTGCCGTAGGTCTTCTCAATCTTGTCAAGCGTGCTCTGCAGTATCTTCAACTTCTCTTGCTTCAGAGCCTCGGCGTCGTTCATTTCTTTTGCCATATTTGTTTAATTATTTGATGATTAATATTATATAATTTCTTGTTTTCGGTGTGTCGAAAAGCAAAGATACGCAACTTGGCCGAAACCGCCAAATTTATTTTTCAACATTTATGTGCGTGTGGCTTACTTCTTGAGCAGGACCCATGCCAGATATATCATGAGGCCCAGCAGTCCGAGGCTGAAAAGCCATGGGGCTATGACCGACACGAGGCCCAACAGTCCGAGGAATATCAGCAGCCGGGCCGCCATACGTTTGTTTGGCGGCATGGCCTGCCAGGCGGCGTTGCGGCCTGTGCACATGGCCTGCCATTTTGGCAGCACGCGCTGGTTCCACCATTCGCCAAGCCGACCCATCGGGTTGCCTTTCTGGTCGACGGCTTCGGCCCGCGTCACGGGTATTTCCTTCACCGCCACCTTGATGGTTTTCGAGTAGCTTTTGCCCGCCACCCATGCTGTCATGGTCAGGTGTGTCTTGCCTTTCGAGCGGTTGAGCCGGAAGCGCTTGGCGCCGCTATTTTCCAGCGGCAGCACGGTGGCCTTGTAGCCGTTGTCGATGCTCAGCTCCACGCGGTCGGCGTCGGAGCAGTTCCAGTTAATTTCGATTACTTCGCCTTCGGTGAGCGATGTGCGGTCGGTGGTGAATGTCATCTTGTCCATTTCTTCGGTGGTTAGTGGCCGGTGGTTATATTGCAATTTGCATGCCAAACGAGCCACCGGATGCTAATAGTCGAAAATGATGCGCCCTTCGGCCATGTGGGTGTCGACACCATAGACGGTGCGTATGTTGTCGGGCGTCAGTCCGGCGGCTATGGGGCCGTGGTAGAGCGCGGAGCCCTGGTGGAGCAGCAGCAGGCGGTCGCAGAACTGCAGGGCCAGGTTGAGGTCGTGGATGACGATGAGGACGGTTTTTTCTGTGGCTTTGCGCAGCAGGCGCATGACGTCGAGCTGGTGCGCGATGTCGAGGTTCGATACCGGCTCGTCCATCAGCAGCACCGGTGTTTGCTGTGCCAGCGCGCGGGCTATCATGACGCGTTGCAGTTCGCCGCCGCTCATCTGTCCCGGCTTGGCGAAGCGCAGGTGCCAGGTGCCCGTCTGCCGCATGCATTGCTCCACGATGTCCCAGTCGGCCTGGCTTTCGTTCTGCAGTCGGTGCTGGTAGGGGTTGCGGCCCATGAGCACGGTTTCGAAGGCCGAGAATTCGAAGTCGGTCTGCGCCTGCTGGCGCACGAAGGCCACCTTCTGAGCCAGGGCACGCGGGGTGTAGTCTTGCACGCGCTTGTTGTCGATGAGCACTTGTCCGCCGCTGGGCTGCAGCAGGCCGCCGATGCAGCGCAGCAGGGTGGTCTTGCCGCACCCGTTGGGGCCCATCACCGCCGTGATGCAGCCCGGCTCGATGCCGGCGCCGACGTCGTGCAGTATTTCTTTGTCGCCGAAGCCCACGGTGATATGTTGTAGTTCGATCATCAGTAGGATTTCTTGTTTTTGTAGAGCAGGTAGATGAAGAGCGGAGCACCGATGATGGAGGTGATGCTGCCCACCGGCAGCTCGGCGGGGCGGAGAAGGTAGCGCGCCAGGGTGTCGCAGACAAGCACGAACAGTGCGCCGCAGAGCATGGAGTAGGGGACCACCTTGCGGTTGTCGGGACCCGCCACGAGGCGCACGGCGTGGGGCACGATGAGGCCCACGAAGCCTATGACGCCGCACGAGCTGACGGCAAAGGCCACCATCAGCGTGGTGAAGAGCAGCAGCACCCGCTTGACGCGTTCTACGTCGACGCCCATGCTCTGCGCCGCCTCGCTGCCGGCCAGCAGCAGGTTCAGGTCGCGCCCGTACCACAGCACCACGCCGATGCCCACGGCGGCCACCGGGGCGGTCAGCGCCACGTCGGTCCACGACGCGCTGCCAAACGAGCCCATGGTCCAGAAGATGATGCTGTCCATCTTCTCCTGGTTCAGGACCATGAGGAACGAGATGAGAGCCGAGATGAGCAGCGTCAGGCACACGCCGGTGAGCAGCAGGGTGGTGGTGTGCATGCGGTTGCCGATGGAGGCTATGCGATAGATGAGCCACACGGTGAACAGGGCCGCGGCGAGGGCCAGTCCGCTCACGCCCCAGAGGGTGGCTTCGAGGCCGAGCAGTATGGCCACGGCCGCACCGAGCGAGGCTCCGCTGCTGACGCCCAGCACGTAGGGGTCGGTCAGGGGGTTGCGGAAGATGCTCTGGTAGGCTGCGCCGCAGACGCTCAGCACCGCGCCCACCACGACGCTCAGCAGCACGCGCGGCAGGCGCAGCGGCAGGAGTATGCGCTGCAGCCACTCGCTGTTCCACTCCACGTCGACGGCTCCCAGCAGACAGCTGCCAGCCATGGCCGCCAACAGCAGCACGCCGAGCAGCAGCATGATCCATGGATTGGCCCTCCCGCTGCGTTTCATACGGCGAGTACGTCTTTCATGGTGTATACCCCGGCTTTGGCCTTGGCCAGCCATTCGGCGGCCACCACCGCCCCTTGGGCCAGCCCCTCGCGGCTGTGGGCTTCGTGGGTCAGGCTGATGGTGTCTATCGGGCTGTCGTAGGTCACGGTGTGCGTGCCCGGCACCTCGCCCTCGCGATACGATGCGATGGGCACCTCGTCGGCCTTGCGGCGGCCGTGCTCCACTATCTGCTGCTGCAGGGTGATGGCGGTGCCGCTCGGAGCGTCGAGCTTGTGTATGTGGTGTGTCTCGCTGATGGCGGCGCGGTAGGCGCTGCCGCTCATCAGTGTGGCCAGGTATTCGTTGACCATGAACATGATGTTCATGCCGAGGCTGAAGTTGGTGGCCGACAGCAGCGAGCCGCCCAGCCGCCGGCATTCGGCGCAGACTTCGTCGTAGCGGTCGTACCAGCCCGTGGTGCCGCACACCACAGGCAGCCGCCGCTCGAAGCAGCGCAGCAGGTTGGCCACCGCTGTCTGCGGTGTGCTGAATTCGACGGCCACGTCGGCCTCGATATGGTCGGGCCAGGGCTCGTCGCGGTCGATGGTGCAGACCACCTCGTGCCCCTGCCGGCGGGCGTAGCTCTCCACGGCGTGCCCCATCTTGCCGTATCCTATAAGTGCAATCTTCATTTTGTCTTGCTCTATATGGTTCAAAATCGGGTGCAAATATACAAAAAAAAGTTCATACGGCAAAATGCAGCTTTTCCGACACCGACAAAAGAGCCATCCGGCAGCCTACCGGTTCGGCCGTTGTACAGTACTTGTACAGTATTTGTACAGTATATGTACGCTTTATAAACGTACAAGTACTGTACAAGTAGCGTACATATAGCGTACAACGAGGCAAGAGGTGCCTTTTGCAGTCGTGTCAGAATGCTGAGAAACAATGTTTTGAAAAAATGACCCTCATTTTATGGAAGCGGTATTTCGCTCCCAGTCGCGAAGGAAGTTGCGGCTGACGCGCGGCAGGTATTCATGCGGGGTGATATGCCACTCGATGGAGTCGCGGATGTGGCGCCGCAGTGGTTCAGTGTCGCCGGCCTCCCCGGCAGTGGACACCAGACGCCAGCAGAAGCCCTCGCACCGCAGGCGGCCGGGAAAGTAGTCGGCATAGCGGTCGACAAAATATTGCGAGAAGTAGACAGGCCTGTGCCCCATGCTCGAGGCTATGATGTCCATGGTTTCCGACCAGCCGGTGAGGCCAACGTTGTACACCTCGACGTCGGTGCGCCGGCGCTCTACCTGCTGCAGGTACCAGAGCGGGAAGGTGTCGTTGTCGCCCAAGGTGATGAGCACGGCGTTGCGGTCGCAGCTCTGCAGGTGGTTCAGCGCAATGTCGTGCACCGAATGGCAGCGGCTGCGGTCGTGGTCGCTCCAGTTGCCCGCGAGGAGCGTGAGTGGCGCCGCTATCAGGATGACGGTTTTCCATTTTCCGCCCACCTCGTCGGCGCCGATGCCGATCCAGACGGCCAGGGCGTAGAGGCTGAGCACGTAGACGTAGTCGCGCGAGCGAGGCTCGTAGCATGGGTGGTTGAGGTAGAGGTTCAGGATGATGCCGCCCATCAGGAAGAGGGCCATGACAATCCAGAAATCCCAGCGGCTGCGCCGCCGGTGGCGCGCGAGGCCCCAAAGAGCCAGCAGTGCGGGCAGGATATAGAGCACCACGATGTTCCAGTGCTCGTTCTCGCGACCGATGAAGTTGTACATCAGGTAGCGGCCGTACATGAAGCCGAGTTGATAGGTGATGTAGTAGGCGGCGTTGGCCGCCAGGCCGTGGTCGCTGAAGGTCCACTCGCGCCAGTGCTCGCGGTCGCGGTCGCGCCACATCCGCGGGTAGAGCGGCGCCTTGGCGTACTGTTCGCGTTTCAGGTACGATTCAAAGCTCCCCCTCATCTCGTTGATGGGCGGATCGGCTGCGGCGCGTATGGGTATGATGGCATATGGAGTCAGGCCGATGAAGAAAAAGAAGGCGGCAAAGATGAAAACATACGGTTTGGTGCGCGCCATCCGCCGCCCGCTCAGATAAATCAGCCCCAGGGCCGGGATGACCAGCAGCGTCATCAAATGTGTGCACACGCCGAGACCCAGCATCAGCCCCACGAGCGGCAGCATGCGTGCATCGCCGGTGCGCCGCCATCGGAGCATCAGCCACACATCGGCGGCGCAGAAGAGCATAGCCAGCGCGTAGACCTCGCTCTCGACGGCCGAGAACCACACCGTGTCGCACAGCGCGTAGCAGGCCGCTCCCACCAGGGCGCCGCGCCACGAGACGCGCAGTTCGCGCATCGTCAGGTAGAGGATGCCGACGGTGATGCCTGCCGCCACGGCCGAGAGGGCGTTGCTCAGCGGTGCCACCAGCATCGGGTTGCCGAAAGAAAGAAGGGTGAAAAGATGCTGCAGCAGCTGATAGAGAGGAGCTCCCGGCGGATGCCCCACCTGAAGCAGGTGGCCCGTGGCGATGAACTCGCCGCAGTCCCACCACGAGACCGAGCGGTCCATCGTCAGCAGATAGAGGACTGTGGCCGCAAAGCCCACCAGCGCCCCTTGGCGTCCGCGGTGGCCTACCAGTTTACCACGGCCTTGTTGAAGATATCTTCGCATATTTCGGTGACTATCTCGCTCATCAGGCCGCTCTCGACAGACGAGAAATCCTGCGAAGCGGCATAGTCGCGATAGCGCGAGAACGACTGCTCGAAGTCGGCGTCGGGGTCAATCTTGTTGACAAAGCGCACCTTGACGGTGATGGTGAGGCGGTTCATGCTCACCTCGTCGGCGCTGCTCAAGGCCGAAGCGCGTGTGTCGTAGCCCGTTATCTCGCCGCTTAGCTGCAGGTCGCCGTCCTCGCTGCCGACGCTCAGGGGCGTCTGGCTGCTGAACATCTGCGTCAGCTCGTCGGTCAGCTTCTGGCTCAGCTGTGGGTTGACTGTGGCGGCATAGTTGGGGAAAGTGGCTATGGATATAGTCTTAGCCCCGGGCGGTATGGAGGCTCCGGTGAACGAATAGCCGCCGGTGCAGCCCGACAGGAAAGCGAAAACCGGGAACAGAAAAGCGAAAAGAAACCTGGAGCGGTTGGTCCGCACCGGCACATTGGTTGTCTCCGCATTCTTCATTTCAATAGTCCCTCGAGTCTTCATCGATGCGCTGTTCATCTTCGAGTTGCCACAGCAGAAAGCCGCTCTCCTGCTGGATATAGTTCAGCACCGCCACCTTTGTGACGAGGTCGGGCACGGCAGCCACTTCGCTGATGAGTGCATCTATCTTTTCTTTGAATTTAAGGTCCATAATGCTATGAATTTATTCGGTTGTAATAATGCCACCAGAGCTCGGGAATCTCATTTTCCATTGCGCGCTGGTAGTCGCTGTAGTTGCATGGTATGAGGGTATGGCGCAGGTAGCGCTCGCGGCGCTCGGTGTCGTCGCATGGCACCTCCATCCACCAGCGGTCGCTCTTCATGCTCTTGTAGAATACGATGTCCATGCCGTGGTCGCGCAGCTCTACGGTGAAGCGCTTGTAGTATTGCTTGTCGCGGTAGGGGAAGTCGCCCATGCGGTAGTAGAAACCCGAGATGAAGAACCACACGGCGTGGGCCAGCATGTGGGCCGTCTGGCCTTTGCGGTCGTGGGCGGGATCCATCTCGAAGATGCCGAAAGTCGAGGTTTTGTCGCTCATGCCTGCAAAGCGGGCAATCTGGCAGAGCTGCTCGCCGTAGAAGCCATGGGGCGAAGGGTTGGCGTTGGCCGGGGCGTCGCCTTGGCGCACGGCGCTGATGTCGACGGCCACTACGTCGCTGTAGCGCACCAGCGGCTCGGCATTGTCCATATTCATCTGCATCTCGCCCACGCGGTGGGTGGTGAACTTCAGTTCGTCCATAAGTTGCACCATCTCGTCGCCGACGAAATAGCTCTGATAGCCCATATTGACATAGTCGAAAAGGTAGTTGGGCTGTTGCAGTATGATGTGCTGCAGGTAGTTGTTGCTGTTCACCTCGTCGCCGCCTTCGAGATTGAAGCGCGAGTCGACGGAGCAGATGTTGATTACGCGGCCCAGCACCTCGTAGGCTTTGTAAATGGGAAATACGAGGTCGTCGCCGCCGCCGAGCACGATGAGCGTCAGCCCGTGCTCCAGCAGGCGGTGCAGTGCTTCGATAACGGCGAAGTGGGTGTCGCGCAGGGTCGCGCCGCGACTGATATTGCCGAGGTCGACGATATCGGTGTCGGTATGCGGGCGGGCCAGGCGGTAGAGGTAGTGCCGCACGTGGTCTGGTGCCATGCCGCAGCCCGGGTTGTCCATGCTGCCGCGGCCTTCGCCGATACCCAATATGGCCAGGCGTGCGTCGCCAAGCTCCGGGAAGCCGTCGGCGGCTGTATGGGCACGGATGCAGTCGCCCAGCAACGTGTGGAATTCCACATGGTGATAGTCGACCACAGAGGTATCTATAGGTTCAAAATAGCTGCTCAGGTCCATAGATGGCTTTTTTGTCTCTTATTAACGCAGGGACACGCTGTTTATTGCACCGGCAGTCAAAAAAATAAAGTAAGTGTGTGTTATTTCTGCGACCAGCGTTCCTTGAAGCGGGTGTTGGCGGCGCAGAGGGCGTCGTCGGCGTTGATGCCGTGGCGGCGTGCCCAGTCGACAAGGGAGAAGAGGTAGTCGCCAAATTCTTCCTCGTTCATGTTTTCTTTCCATTCGCCGCCGTCGGCCTTCCATTCGCGGCCTTCCATGCCGGCGACTTTCTCCTGCATGCGGACGGCCTTGACCAGCGGGGGCAGTGAGTCGGGCACTCCTTCGAGCACGTTGTGCCGTCCTTCGCGCATCTTCAGTTGCTCCCAGCTTTCGTCGTGGTAGTTTTCTTTGTCGTAGATGAAGGGATGGCGGCCGATGAGCTTGTCGCAGATGGTGTTGTAGACATCGGCTGCGGTGAACAGGCCTTGTTCTTCGGCTATTTTGGTGTAGAACATGACGTGCATTGCCAGGTCGCCGAGTTCTTTTTTCAGGTCGTCGGTGCGGCCGCTGACGATGGCCTCGCTCAGTTCGTGAACCTCTTCAATGGTGAGGTAGCGCAGGCTCTTGAGTGTCTGTTTGCGGTCCCAGGGGCACTCTTTGCGGAGGGTGTCCAGTATGTCGGAGAGCCGTTCAAATGCGTCTAACGTCTTCGATTCCATCTACTGTGCGGAGTTTTTCTATGAGTCGTTGCAGGTTGTCCACGTCGGTGACGTAGAGCATGATGATGCCGCGGGCCACGCCTTCCGATGTTTCGAGGGTGATGGCGCGCATGTTAAGGTCCAGTTCGTCGGAAATGTGGCGTGTGATTTCCTGCAGCAGGCCTTTGCGGTCGATGGCTGTGAGTGCGATGCCGGTGAGGAGCGAGAGCTGCTCGCCTTGGCGCCATTTGGCGCGCACTATGTGGTTCTCGTGGCTGGCCATCTCGTCCATGGCCACTTTGCAGTTGGTGCGGTGCACCATGATTTTGCCTTCTTGCACGATGCCTACCACTTGGTCGCCGGGCACGGGTTTGCAGCATGGGGCCGTCTCAGTGGGCAGGTCTTCGTAGTCGCGGTCGAGCAAGAAAGGTGTGCCGTTCTGCGGCGATGTTTCGGCCGTGGCGTTTTCGGCGGTGCCATGCTCGAAGAGGTCTTTGTATTTGTCGAGGAAGAAGAGCTTCGGGGCGGGGTGCGCTTTGCCGAAGCATTCGGCCACCTGTTGTTCGCCGACGGTGCCGATGGCCAGGTCGTAGTAGAGGTCTACGTCGCTTTTCTGGTTGAGGTATCGCTTCAGCTGTCCGAAGGTGTCGCGGGTGTTGTGCAGGTGCAGTTTGTCGAGGTAGGCTGTCAGTTTCCGTTTGCCTTCGGCCACGTATTCTTTTTTCTGCTGGCGCAGGAAGTCTTTGATGGCTTCTTTGGCGCGCGGTGTCTGGCATTGGTTGAGCCATTCGGGTTGCGGCAGTGTTTTTTTCGAGGTGAGCACTTGCACTTGGTCGCCGGTGTGGAGGCGGAAGCCTATGGCGGCGGGCCGGGCGTTGACTTTGGCTCCGATGCAGTGGTTTCCGAGGTCTGTGTGGATGGCGTAGGCAAAGTCGAGCACCGTGCTGCGGCTGGGCAGGGTGATGGTTTTGCCCTGCGGTGTGAAGAGGTATATCTCTTTGGTGTACAGTGTCTCTTTGAATTCTTCGACCAGGTCGAGCGCGCTTTTGTCGCTTTGTTCGAGCGAGGTGCGTATCTGCTGCAGCCATTCTTCGACGGGGTTCGAGTCCATCTCCTCGCCGGGGTGGGCTTCTTTGTAGAGGAAGTGGGCCGCCATGCCTTTCTCGGCTATGGTGTCCATGCGCTCGGTGCGTATCTGTATTTCAACCCATCGGCCGATGGGGGTCATCACTGTGCATTGCAGGCTTTCGTAGCCGTTGTTTTTGGGCCGTGTGATCCAGTCGCGGAAGCGTGTGGGCAGCGGTGCGAACTGCCCTGTGATGAGTGCGTAGACCTTGAAGCATTCTTCTTTTTCCTGTTCGCGAGGCACGCCCTGCAGTATGATGCGCATGGCGTAGAGGTCGTAGATTTCTTCGAAGTCGACGTGCTTGTTTTCAATCTTCTTCCAGCAGCTGTAGACCGATTTGGTGCGTGTTTTGATCCGGTATTGGTAGCCGTGCTCGTCGAGCATCTGGCGCACCGGTTCGACCAGGCATCCCTGCAGGCGTTCTTCGGTGCCGGCGGTGGCGGCTATCTTGGCCTCGATTTCGGCGTATTTGTCGGGGTTGGTGTAGCGCATGACCAGCTCTTCGAGCTCGGTCTTTATGGTGTAGAGGCCGAGGCGGTGGGCCAGGGGGATGTAGAGGTACTGCGTCTCGCTGGCTATGGCCAGCTTTTTGGTGTCTTTCATCGACCCGAGGGTGCGCATGTTGTGCAGGCGGTCGCAGAGCTTGAGGAAGATGACGTAGGCGTCGTTGCACATCGAGAGCAGTATCTTGCGGTAGTTTTCGGCCTGCTTGCTGTCGGTTTGCTGCATCACCATGACGTCGTCGATTTTGGTGACACCGTCGACGATGGTGGCCACACGGTCGCCGAAGACCATGCGAAGCTCTTCGAGGGTGATATCGGTGTCTTCCACCACGTCGTGCAGCAGCGCGCAGACTACGGCCACGGGGCCGAGGCCGACCTCTTTGACGGCTATCAGTGCCACCGCCAGCGGATGGAAGATGTAGGGTTCGCCGCTTTTGCGGCGTGTGCCGGCGTGTGCGGTCTTGGCTATCTGGAATGCCCGCAGTATCTGTTGCTCCTCGTCGGCCGAGAGGGGTTTCAGCTGGCGGCAGGCTGCAAGCAGCTCGTCGTATTTGGCCTGTATCTCGCGTTCTTCGCGCGCTTCGTCGATTACGTATTCTGCCATATACCCTCTTTCTCTTTTGCCTACCAGAACAGCAGCGACGACAGGGCCGTCACGGCCAGTATTTCGAGGCTGAAGCCGAGGGTGACGTACACGTCGCCGCCGGCAACGCCCAGACCCATCGAGCCCGACATCCAGCAGAAGTCGCCCCTGCGCTGCGGCGAGGCTATGCGCAGGCCTGCTTCGGCGCCCAAATGGCGCGGTGAGAACATGACGCCGCCGTAGAGGTGCCAGTCGATATCGTCGTCGTAGCCCGACAGGCGCAGCGCCGGACCGGCGCTCAGGTAGCTTCCGCGTGCGCCGCCCAGCAGCGAGGCGTAGGCGCCCCAGCGGTCGGGCAGGTAGGTGAAGTTGGCTCCCGCCGCCACATCGTGCATGCCAAGCAGCAGTTCGGTTTCGACGAAGAAGCCGCAGTACTGGTCTTTCAGCGAGTTGAAGTAGTGGTGCTTAGGCCGTATGTAGGCTTCTCCTGAACCGCTCTGGCGCAGCTGGCTCGGCCGCAGGCCCGTTGTCCGCTGCTGCCCGTCGAGGTCGTAGTAGACAGGCGTGCCTATGATGTTCTGCTCTTTTTTGTTTTTCGACTGTGCACGCTGCTTCAGGTAGGTGCTGTCAACGCGTCCGCCGATGACGTTGGGCTCGTCGGCCGCGGTGTCGGCCACGGCTGTGCTGTCGCGCACCACGTCTTGAGCTGTGGCTACGCTGCACATGGCCATCATGGCCACCAATGCTGTCAGAATCTTTTTCATGCTACCCATAACGTCTGTCTGCCGTTTTTATTGTATGCGCTCTGCAAAAAAACATCGACAAACTTTCATCCTCTGTATGCCGTATACCGCCATCCGTATACCGACCGGTAGTGCATATCAACGATACATCAACGATATTTCAACGATATATCAACGATTAAAATCGTCGAAATATCGTTGAAATATGGTTGATGTATCGTTGATATGCACTACCGGTCCCGAGGATGATGTGTTAAAATTA
>JAFVWV010000153.1 GCA_017501495.1 Bacteroidales bacterium
TGTACGCTTTATAAACGTACAAGTACTGTACAAGTAGCGTACATATAGCGTACAACGAGGCAAGAGGTGCCTTCCATGACCGGAATAAAGTACTAATATACAGCAAACTAAAAAATGACCCCTCGCTGACTGCCAGGCTGATTTTTGGCCATTGGGACATGATTTGCCTTTTTCGCTCACCACAATCCGCGTTCAAAAGAGATCGATATCCCTTGCTGACAGCGGATGTCACCATTATTGGTGATTCTTGTATCAAATGCTTGGCGGGTGCGGAATGATATAGTATCTTTGCAATCCGAAAAGCAAACATCGAATAACAGATTACAGACTGAAAACCAACAAACAACAACAAAACAAAATGACAACAAAGACACTGAAAACACTCATCGTGCCCCTGCTCATGGGGCTCGGCTGCACAGCCGGGGCGCAGACCCTGGCCGACTACACATTCGCACACGACACGGTCGACTTCGAGAGCATAGCAGGCACACCCGGAGCACATACCGACACCTGGGGCTACGGCCAACAAGACGACGGCACGCGCACGCTGCAGATGCCGTTCGGCTTCCCGTTTGGCGAAAGCACCATCGACAGCGGCAGCAACGTGATAATGAGCGCCAACGGCTACCTGCAGTTCGGCCTCATCGCCATGGGCAGCTATGCCAGCACAGCCGACACTACAGCACCGGTGGTGCCCGTAGACACCACCACGACCGACACCACTACAACCACCGACACCACAAGCATCACCAGCGCCGAGCACGCGATGGACATCGCAATTGCGCCCAACCCGGCCGCCACAGGCCAGACGGTGACCGTGACCGGTATGCCCGAAGGCGCCACGTTGACCCTGATGGACGCCGCCGGACGCATGGTGCTCCGCCAGCGCGGACACACAATAGCCACAGCACAGCTGCGCAAAGGCATCTACTTCGTGAGCATCGGCAGCGACGGCCAGACGTGCGTCAGGAAACTGGTGATACGGTGAAAGGCAAATAATGAATAGTGAAAAGCAAAACGGCTGGCGTGTCGTGTGACGCGCCAGCCGTTTCACTTTTCATTTCCCGTTTCTCACTTTTTCGTCCTCGCCTTGCCAAGCACCACGATGGTAACGGCAGCGAGGATAAGCACGATGCCGAGCAACAGACGCGGCGTGAAGGGCTCGCCGAACACGAGCACTCCGATGACCACAGCCGTGGTGGGCTCGAGGGCTCCGAGAATGGCGGTCGGCGTGGAGCCGATATACTTGGCGGCATAGACCATCATAACCAACGCCATGATGGCAGGCACCACGGCCAGCCAGCCTACCCAAAGCCATGCCGACGGCGTGGGCGGCAGCTGCAAAGGCTGACCGCTCAGCAAGGCAAAGACAGCCATGCCGGCAGCGCAATAGAAAAGCACATAGAAATTGATCTTGAACGACGACATGGCGAGCGGCGACTTGTCGACAACAATGATATATAGCGCATAAGTCAATGCAGAGACAAGCACCAACACCACACCGACGAGGCTCAACGGACCGCCAGCATCGCCCCAATACAGCAACAGCACGCCGACGAGGCTGAGCAAGATGGCCCCGACAGTGGACAGCGTGATGCGCTCGCGGAAAAAGACGGCCATGATGGCGGCCGTCATCACCGGATAGGTGAACAAGATGGTCGACGCCACACCGGCCGGCATGTGGTGGAAGCTGACGTAGAGCGTGGCCGACGAGAAGATGAAGAGCAGACCGAGGGCGGTGAGGGTGAGAAACTCACGGCGGTCGACCCGCAGGGTTTCACGTCCGGAGGCGACACGATACAGCATCACGCCGGCAATGATAAGCCAGGCGAGGCCGAAACGATAGAAAAGAACCGAGGGCGTGTTCATGCCCTCGGCGTAAAGATTGAGTGCGCCCAGCGGGTTTGTGCCGTAGCACACCGCGGCGCCTATGGCACACAAGGTGCCGATTAGTTTAGTCCGGTTGGTTGCCATAGAGGTATGGGTTCTTGCTGAGAGTGCCGTCGGCGCGCATAGAGACCGAGGAGGCTTCGCGGGCAGCGGAGTGCTGACCCTCATAGAGGATGTCGTCGCTCATCTGTGTAGCAGGCATGCGCTGCACGATGTCGGCACCGTTGGCGTTGTTGCGCAGCAAGTCGTGGATGCGGCGGATACGGTCGGCGGCAGTGGCGACATCGTTGTCGTTGCGGAATGCCGAGACGAAGGGTTCCGGTGCCGGTTTGGGTTCGGGTTTGGGCTCGACAATTTCAGCCTTGGGCTCGGGCTTGATTACCTCGACTTCAGGCTCGACAAGATGGATATCGTCCACCATAGAGTCAATCTCCGTGCGGAATTCACCCATGCCGGCACGTATATTGCGCACTTCACGGACGGGTTTTTCCTCAGCCACGGGCTCGTCGTCCTCAAGCACAAAGACGTGCTTTTCGGCGGGGGCGGGTTTAGCTTCTGCCTCGGGCGTCTGCTTCACCTCGGCCACAGGTTCGGCCTTGACGGGCTCGGCTTCGGGCTCGCGGTGCACGACTACCATGCCTTCATCGTCGGGCTTGGGAGCGTCGGCGGGTTTGACGGAGTCTTTCGGCTCGTCGGCCACGAGGGTGTGTACCTCGGGCTCGGGAGTGGCGGTTTTCTCGAAGCCTGTAGCTATAAGGGTCACTTTGAGGCTGTCGCCCAGCGAATCGTCGATACCGGCACCCCAGATAACCTCGGCGCTGCCGTCGGTCTTGTCGCTGATATAGTCTGTGATTTCGCCGATTTCGTCCATCTTGATTTTGTGATCGGACGAATAGGAGAAATAGAGCAGGACATTCTTTGCGCCGCGGATGTCGCTGTCGTCGAGCAGGACGCTGGTGGTGGCGCCTTCGATAGCCTGCATGGCACGGTCGTCGCCGCTGCCGCTGCCCGTGCCCATGAGGGCGGTGCCGCTGTGCTCCATGACGGTGTTGACGTCCTGGAAGTCGATATTGACATTGGCGGTGACGGTGATGATTTCGGCTATGCCTTTAGCGGCTGTGAGCAGCACATCGTCGGCCATGCCAAAGGCCTCGGAGAGGTCGAGGTCGCCATAGGCACGCAGCTTGTCATTGTTGATAACGATGATGGAATCGACATGCTTGCGGAGCTCGGCGATGCCGGCCTCGGCCTGCTCGCGACGACGTTTGCCCTCGAAGCTGAAGGGACGCGTAACGATGGCCACGACAAGGATTTTCTTATTTTCATCATTCTCAAGGTCAATGCTCTTGGCTATCTCGGCTATGACAGGAGCAGCTCCGGTACCGGTGCCGCCGCCCATACCAGCGGTGATAAAGAGCATCTGCGTGTTGTGGCTGATAGCCTCGCGAATGACATCGGCTTTGCCCTCGGCAGCCTGACGGGCACGCTCGGGTTTATTGCCGGCTCCAAGACCGAGGTCGCCCAGTGGTATTTTGTTGGGCACTGGTGATGCGTTGAGCGCCTTCATATCTGTATTGCATACAATGAAGTCCACGCCCTCGATACCTTGCTTGTACATGTGGTTGACAGCATTGCCACCACCGCCGCCGACACCGATTACCTTGATATACGACGACTGACCTTTGGGCGAATCAAAGGTGAAAAATGTGTTATTTATGTTTTCTTCCATGTGCTTGATATATTCCTATCTTATTGATAAAGATATCGTTACTAAAATATGCTTATTGTATATTGCAGTGTAAAATTACTAAATTCCAGCGACTTATACTCACTTTGCGCATTTAAGTTTTCAACATTTTTTGCACAATGCCGTCATTATCAGTCATCGATACCCTCGTTGAACATATTGCTGAACCACTTGTTGAGGACACCCTCAAAGTTCGGCTTCTTGACTTTTTTTGCTTTGGGTTCAAGGACCGGCTCGGGCTCAGCGGTAGATGTAGCGGGTTCATCTTTCATGTCGGCAAAGATGTCAATATGCACACCCTCGGGCTCTTCTTCTGCATCGTCGTTTGCCGGACCTTTTTCGCTCTGCTCCAAGCCATAGAGCACCAAGCCGATACCGGTGGCATACATCGGGTGGCTGAGCTCGTCGTACGAAATGCTATCGGTCTCGAGATGCTCGTTGGGAATACCGATACGCGTGTCCGTGGTGGTGATGAGCTCACAAAGGTCCTTGATATTCTTGAGTTGTGCACCGCCACCTGTGAGCACCACACCTGCGATGAGTTTCTTGCTGAAACCAGAAAGCTGGATTTCGTAGGCCACTTGCTCCATAATCATCTTGGTACGGGCATTGATAATGCCAGCGAGGGTCTTGACGTAGATTTCACGGGGGGGCTGACTGCGTATGCCAGGAATAGAGATTACGTCGTTTTCGCTTACGGCCTGTACCAAACAGGAACCGAACTTGATCTTCAGGCTCTCAGCCTGCTTCTTCATGATGTTGCAACCTTCACGGATATCGTTGGTGATGGCATTGCCAGCCAAAGGCAGCACCGAAGTATGCCTGATGATGCCATCGTGGAAGATGGCGATGTCGGTGGTGCCGCCGCCGATATCGACCATGGCCACACCGGCCACACGGTCGCTATCATCAAGCACCGCCTTGGCAGAAGCCACAGGTTCGAGCACCACACCTTTGATTTTAAGGCCTGCATCCTGAACTGCATACTTGATATATTGCAGGTTCTGGACATTGGCCGTAACCATGTGGAAGTCGGCCTGCAGGTTCTTGCCTGCCACACCCACCGGCGACACCTCGCGGCTCAGTGGCTCACGGTCTACGATGTACTGCTGCGGGAAAATATGAATAATCTCCTCGCCGGGCTCAAGCATGATGTTATACTGCTCAGCTATAAGCCGGTCTACGTCCTCCTGTTCAATGAGGCGGTGCTCGGCAGGAATCATTACGCTGCCTTGGCTGGGACGCGACTTGATATGCTGCCCTGCGATGCCGACCCAGACCTCGTCGATATCGACGTTGGCCTGATCGGCTGCCTCACCGACTGCTTTCTTGATGGAATTGGCAGTCTCGGTGACATTTTTCACCACGCCATGTTCAACACCTATCGACTCCGTCTTGCCAAAGCCGAGGATCTTCACCTTACCGTTTTCGCCCCGCATACCTACAAAGCAGGCTATCTTCGTGGTACCGATGTCGAGGCCGACAATAATTTCGTTTTCCATAATGTCTATCTATTTTATTTGTTCTTTTTTATTTCACTTTGTGCAGACCACCTGTCCGTCGAACTTTAGGCTGATTTTAGAATAAGTATTCCAGCCGGCTCGCGGCATGCCACGACGATAGAATGTCAGCAGGTTCTCGAATTTGGTGTCGAGATTTTCCACATCGCCAAGTTCTACGACATGATCACCCAACTTAGGGACCATCATCATATCGCCGTCGCGTTCAACATATATTTGATCTATGAGAGAACGGTATTTCTTCTCACCGTCAAGATAAGTGGCCAAGCGAACCAGGGCCTTTGTCTGGCTGTTCAGACTGTCGGCACGCAACGGTTCTACGAAGTCGCCGCCAGCCACAAGGACAGAGCAATCGGCCAATGGACTGGTAGGCATAATAGCCCCGTCGGTATCAAAATAAAATTCGCGCGACCCGTAAAAGAGACGTGCTATGGGGCGCCGTTGGGCAGCGCGCACCACCACCTTTCCGCTGACGCTAACCGTTGATGTGACATCGGTAAGGAAAGGCACACGCGAAGCGGCCTCAGTTACGGAGGCACGGTCAACATCACGGACACGTTGCGAGAGCAACAGCGGAAGAGCCTGCAAAACAGTATCAGCTACTGTTTGTTCATCGACCAAACAAGGGGTACGACCATAGCGGATATGAACCTCGAGTCCACGCACCTGTGAACGCGAACGCGACACATTGGCCACGATAACCATCACGGCAAGTGCTGCGGCTCCAAGCAGTATCAGCAGTATTTTATACGGTCGTTTCATAACATTTGTTCTCTAAGGGTTTCCTCAAGCCGTGGAACGAGTCGGTCTATATCACCTGCTCCAAGAGTGAGCACCACATCCGGGCAAAGAGCGGGAACCAGCTCAAGCACCTGATCAGGAGTGCAAAGATACTTGGACATCGAGTCAATCTTGCGAAGTACCATGCTCGACGTCACGCCGAGAATCGGTTTTTCACGGGCTGGATATATTGGCATCATGATTATCTCGTCAAGCATAGAAAGCACCTGGGCAAAGTCGTCGGCCAAATCACGAGTACGGCTATAAAGATGAGGCTGGAAAATGCCAACCAATCGTTTGCCGGGATACAGGTAACGCACACTCTCGATAGTCGACTTTATTTCTTGCGGATGGTGGGCATAGTCATCGATATAAACAAGCTCTTTTTCACGGATACGGTAATCGAACCGACGACGCACCCCAGTAAAGGTCTTCAGTCCGGTACGCAGTTGATACTGATCAACTCCGCAGTTGAGAGCCACCGCCGATGCCGCAACGGCATTCTCTACATTGAAAAGCGCAGTACCGCAGATTTCAATATCGAAAAGCACTCCTTCAGGGGTGCGCAAATCAAAGAATATATTCCCATTATAGGTACGGACGTTTATAGCATAATAGTCGGCCTCGATGCCATGCGCAGTGTACGTAGAGTAAGGAATGGATAGAGATGAGTGATGTGAATGCTCGTGGCCATGATGTTCATGATCATGATGCTCGTGGCCATGATGTTCGTGACCATACCCGACATACGGTTCACCTTCGTGCGTCATAAAGACTTGCTCCTTGATAAAAAGGCGTCCGTCTGGCGATGTCTGATTCGCGAACTGAACGTATGCATCCATCATGGCCTCATGCGTGCCATAGATATCGAGATGATCTGGATCAGTGGCTGTTATAACCGAATAGAAAGGATGTAATTGCAAGAATGACCGATCATACTCATCGGCTTCAACCACAACATACTCGCTCTTCTCATCGATGACGAGGTTCGAGTCGAAATTCTTGCTAATGCCTCCAAGAAATGCCGAGCAGCCGCATTTGCTCTTACTCAACAGATAGGCTATCATCGTGCTGGTAGTGGTCTTACCGTGGCTACCAGCCACGGCTATGCATTTTTTTCCAGCGGTAAGCTCACCAAGCACCTGCGCGCGTTTCTCCATTCTGACTCCTCTGCGGCGTAAAGCCTGCATCTCGCCAAAGTCTTCTGGCACTGCCGGTGTATAAACAACAAGGTCGATATCGTCTGGCAGGCGATCGGGAGCATCGTCATAGTGTATGGAGATGCCCTCGGATTCAAGTTCGGCTGTCAGTGGCGACGGCGTACGATCATAGCCACTCACCGTATTGCCACAGCGATGAAAGTAGCGCGCCAACGCGCTCATACCGATACCTCCTATGCCTAAGAAATAATAATTCATTTCACAATCTTTGCTATCTGGTCCACAATCTTGTCGGCTGCACCACGCACCGCCATTTTACGTATAGCCGCACTCATTGCCTCTCGCTGACTGGCATTCTCGTACAGTTCAAGCACTGCCGCGAGTCCTGTCGCCTGGCAATCGGCGTCGCGTACCATCAAGGCAGCACCACGGTCAACCAATGCGAGAGCATTCTTGGTTTGATGGTCTTCGGCCACATTTGGTGACGGAATAAGCACTACCGGCTTGCCCACAAGACAGAGTTCTGAAATGGCTATGGCGCCTGCTCGGGAAATCACAATATCGGCAGCTGCATAAGCCTGATCCATGCGTTGGATAAACTGATGCACCTTGACCCACTCTGACATATTGGCAGCATTGACGGCTGCTACAGCTTCGTCATACATCCACCGGCCCGTCTGCCACAAAAGCTGTATATGATTCTCGCGGAAGAAATAAAGGTGCGACATTATCATCTCATTGATGGAGCGCGCTCCAAGGCTACCACCAACAGAGAGCAATGTGCGCTTGGCAGGGTCGAGCCCGAAAGCGGCACAGCCTTCATCGCGGGTTGCGGTCATCTGTTCTATATCGGCTCTTACCGGGTTGCCTGTGAATACTATGCGGTCTTTGGGGAAGAACCGCTCCATGCCATCGTACGCCACACAGATAACTCGGGCGTCGCGTGCCAACATCTTGTTGGTCAATCCAGCATAGGAGTTCTGCTCCTGCAGCAGTGTCGGGTAACCCATCTTGGCAGCTGCTTTAAGAGTGGGCTCGCTGGCGAAGCCACCTACTCCGACAACGATGTCTGGATTGAACTCTTTCAGGATATCACGTACCATACGGCCACTCTTCATCATTTTGAATGGCAGCTGAAGGTTCTTCACGATGTTGCTTGGCGTCAGCTTACGTTGCAGACCAGCAATGGGCAAGCCTTTGATTTCGTAGCCTGCTGCCGGCACCTTTTCCATCTCCATACGACCCTCCGCACCGATAAAAAGCACCTCTGCATCCGGCCAGCGCCGACGCACAGCATTGGCAATAGCAACTGCGGGGAATATGTGTCCGCCGCTTCCTCCTCCACTGACAATTATCTTCATGTTGTTTCGTTGTTTAGTTCTTCGATAGGTTTAACCTCTTCCGTAGTGCCTTCGACCGCCATAGGCTGTGCCTCGGCCGATTCCGTGTCGGCCGCCACCGACTGTATCACGCCTAAAGCGCATCCAAGAAACAGGTAGGCCGTACCACCATACGAAATAAACGGCAGTGTCTGTCCCGTCACGGGCAGTGCACCGACAGCGACACTCATATTGACCAAAGCCTGCAGATAGATCATTGTGCCGAGTCCGGCCACCGTCAATGCGCCGAACCTGCCTTTGCACCTCCACGCCACTCTCACACACCGGAAATAGAATATGGCATAGAGCAAGAATACTATGATACCGCCCAACATACCGGTTTCTTCTATAATGATAGCATAGATGAAGTCGTTATGGGCCTGGGTCATAAGTCGTGCATGGACAGTGCTGCCCGGAGCGAACCGAACAACCCCGCCACGAGCTATAGCCATACGGGCCATATTCTCCTGCGACAATTCATCAGGGTTGGGATTCAGCCAGCGGTCAACGCGGTTGACCCATGTCTCGCTTCGCTCAAGGACATCGCTACTTTGACCGGTCTTCAGCATTACGAACATCGCAATACCGAATATGGCTACCAAAACAATCAGTAATCGCCACCAGTAGCTGCGCTTCACTCCACCAAAGAGCATCACCATATAGGACGAAATGAATATCAGTGCGGCCGTTGAAAAGTTTTCCGGCAAGACCAATATCACAACCGCTCCGATGAATATGAGCAGCATCAGAAACGTGCCAAGATCTTCTGTCTGGTCTTTTTTCAACGCCAACTGGCGTGCCACAAAAATAATGAGTACCACCTTGGCAATCTCTGACGGCTGGAATTGTCCAATCACTGGCAGGCGGAACCAACGCCCATGAAGCGCAAGCATCACTGCCAGAAGTACCAACGCAATCCAATAACCTAACTGGGCAAAGCGGGAGAAGTAGCGGTAGTTGACGCGAGATATAAGTATAACAGTTGCGTAAGTGGCAGCAACAATGAGCAAGTGCTTCAGAAAGAGTCCTGTGGGGCTATATCCCTGATGCGAATAGGCTTCCAGTCCGATGGAACTGTAGACTGCCACCAGCGAAATAATGCTCAGCAACAGGAACACCACCCAGATACCTTTATCACCTCTTATGAGCTTGCCCCATTTCATAGTTCGTTGACCTCCCTGCGGAATGTTTCTCCAAGTACATCTGTTTCTTCACCGCAAGCGGTAGCGGGCGAAAAGATCACCCGTACATCGTCGGGAGCATCGTAGTAGTAGGCACGGCGCAGGGCTTCGTTCATCGAAGCGCAACGCACAATGGACGGAATGCTGCCGCCGAAAGCTTGCGACATCTGTTCCGACTCGCCTATAACAAGAAGCATGCGCACTTTCCGTAGCGCCACGGGTACCAGACGGCTGTAGTCCGTCGGCGTGCTGCTGCCACATGCTATCCATATAATACCACCGGTCATGCTCTCGAGCGAATACCACGTCGAGTTGATACTGCGAGCAGCGGCATCGTTGATATACTCTCGGCCCTGTATGCGAGCCACAAACTCGAGGCGGTAGCGCGTGTCCTCCAATCTGTTGAAGCAGGCTCGGAGCGAAGCGTTGCGTATGGCTTTCAGTCGGGCGGTGTCGATGCCGGCCAGGCCGGTGTGGGTTCTGCCTTGTTTGGCAAGGGTCTCTATAGTCATATTTTATCTGAGTTTCAGTGTTGACAGAGTTGTTATGGCCAGAAGTATGGCTATAATGATGAATCTCATCACCACCTTCTCCTCGGCTATACCTTTTTTCTGGTAGTGGTGATGCAGCGGCGACATAAGCAACGGCCGCTTCTCAACTGGTATCGGCACACCTGCAGGCAACTTGTGTCTGCGTCGATATATCTTGCAGCCGGTGGTCTGTATGATAACCGAAAGGTCTTCCACCACGTATATGCCACACAGCAGGGGCAGCAGCAGTTCCTTGCGGATAAGTATGGCAAAGACGGCTATGATTCCTCCGATGGCCAGCGAGCCCGTGTCGCCCATAAATATCTCCGCCGGATGTGTATTGAACCACAGGAAGCCCATCGTGGCACCCACAAAAGCGCTGCTGAAGATGGCCAACTCACCGATATTGGGCAAATACATGATGTTAAGGTAGCCAGACATAATTATGTTGCCGCTGACCCAGGCCAGCAGGGCCAGTGCGCCGCCGTTGACAGCCGCCACGCCAGTGGCTATGCCGTCGATGCCGTCGGTCAGATTGCTGGCATTGCTCACGGCCGTCACAACGAGTATCACAACGATGACAAACACGACCCAGGCGTAATCCACCGCCCAGTCTCCCATCCAGCCGACAAGCCATGTATAGTCAAACTCATTGTTCTTTACAAATGGTATGGTGGTCTTCAACGGATCTGTAATGTCGGGGTGGAACGTTATCAGCAGCCCGACAGCCAAACCAAGCAGTACCTGGCCTACAACCTTGTACTTGCCGGGCAGGCCTGCTTTGCCGCGCGTCTTTTTCAGATAGTCGTCCAGAAATCCCACCAACCCCATCCACAGCGTGGTGCCAATCATTATCTGGACATAGATATTGTCGAGCTTTGCAAATAGCAGCGTTGGCACGATGATGGACGCCAATATGAGCAGCCCGCCCATCGTTGGGGTCTTTCCTTTGCGTTCTGCGCCCTCAAGGCCCAGCTCAGTACGCACCTCGTCCATTATGCCCAATTTGTTTTTCATCCAACGGACAAAAGGCTTGCCGAGCAGCAGCATGATAAGCAGAGAGGTAATCATGCTGGCAGCGGCACGGAACGATATGTACTGGAACACTCCCGCACCGGGGAAATCCAGGGCCTTGTCCAACCAGTCAAACAGATAGTATAGCATATCTTGTATATTTCTTTTATTATCGATTCTTGAGTCCGAGTTCGGTTTCCAGTTCCTCCACGTCGTCGAAGTGGCTGCGTACCCCATTCACCTCTTGGTATTTCTCATGGCCCTTGCCAGCCACAAGAACTATGTCGCCTTCGCGGGCCATCATGCAAGCCGTGCGTATGGCCTGGCGGCGGTCGGTGATGCGCACCACATGGCTCAGCTGCTCTGCGCTGAGGCCGGCCTCCATCTCATCCAATATAGAGTCGGGATTCTCGGTGCGCGGGTTGTCGCTCGTGAGCACCAGCTTGTCGCTGCCTTCGAGGGCTATCTTTGCCATTTCGGGCCGTTTGGTACGGTCGCGGTCGCCGCCGCAACCTACTACGGTGACGAGCATCTGCGTCTTCTTGCGTATGCCGTCGATAGTGTCGATCACATTCTGCAGAGCGTCCGGCGTGTGCGCATAGTCGACGATGCCCGTGATACCGCGTCCGCTGACGTACTGGAAGCGACCCGGGGCGGCCTCCAGACCGCTCAGCAGGCGCAGAGCCTCGTCTCTGTCGGCTCCGCAGAGCACGGCAGCCGCATATATTGCCGTAAGGTTGTAGGCATTGAATCGGCCTACCAGCCGGCACCACACCTCGCGCCCATTCAGTTCGAGCTGCATGCCTTCAAACGTGCTCTCGATAACCTTGCACCGGAAGTCGGCACTGCGCTGCAGACTGTATGTACTGACCTTGGCTTTAGTATTCTGCACCATCACCATGCCGTTCTTGTCGTCGACGTTGGTCAGCGCCCATGCCGTTTTGGGCAGCATATTGAAGAAGCCCTGCTTGGCGGCTATATAGTTGGCCATGGTCTTGTGGAAGTCCAAGTGGTCGTGCGTTATATTGCTGAAAATGCCTCCGGCGAATGTCAAGCCGCTGATGCGGTGCTGCACCACAGAGTGCGAACTGACCTCCATGAAGCAGTGCGTGCATCCGGCGTCAACCATGCGTCGCAGCAGCTGGTTCAGTTCCAGCGCATCCGGAGTAGTGTGGCCGGTGGGCAGTTCTTCTTCGTCTATCTTGTTGACGATGGTCGAAACAAGACCCACATGGTGGCCCAGCAGGCGGAACATGCGGTGCAGCAGTGTGACCGTGGTGGTCTTGCCGTTGGTGCCTGTGATGCCCACCAGGCTCAGTTGTGCCGATGGATGGCCATAGTAGTTGGCGGCCGCCAGTCCAAGTGCCTCGCTGCTGTCTCGCACCTTTACATACGTGATGCCGGCCGCTGTCTTCTTGGGCATCTCCATGCAGAGCACGGCCACTGCTCCGGCTTTGACGGCGCCGTCTATGAAGTCGTGTCCGTCGACCTTCGTGCCACGCTGTGCCACAAACATAGTACCCTCCGTCACGCGGCGCGAGTCGAACTGCAGGTCTTTGACCTCCGTCTCGACATTGCCGACGACCTCCGCGTCTATTCCTTTTATTATATCTTTAATTTTCATTTCAGTATCAGTTCTATTCTGGTTCCTTTCTTGGCGGCCGTGTTTGCTCTTGGAGTTTGGCTTTCCACCTTGCCGTAGCCGCTCACCCTCGCGCGGTAGCCTTTTTCATGCAGCAGGTCGATGGCATCCTTGGCGGTCATACCGTGGCAGTTGGGCACGCGTCCCTCTGCCGGCTGGTAGGCATCGTAGACGGCCCGCGTCGAATCGGTAGCCGGGCGGTAGTAGACCCAAGTACCGGCCGAGTCGGTCGACTCGTAGGGCAGATGCAGACGACGGTAGAGCTCCTCGATATCGCTCTGGCGGCCTCGCAGCAACGTCGGGCGCGAAATGGCGGCGCTGCTGTCGTCTTCCAATTTAGGCCATGCCGACTTGACCCCGTTCTCGCTTAAACCCATGTCTATTGCCACCACACAGTCGGAGATGGACTTGAACACCTCAGCGGCCTGACGACCGTAGAAAGGTATGCGTTCGAGCACCACCAGGCAGGTGTAGCGCGGATTTTCCGACGGGAAGAAGCCTGCAAACGAGGCATTGTAGACATTCCTTCTGGCATAGCTGTGCACAGCGGTACCCGTCTTGCCGGCAATGCCGTAGGTTGTGTTCTTGATGTTGTTGCCAGTGCCACGCTCCACCACGCCTTCAAGCATCGTGCGCATCATGCGGGCGCTCTCGCGGCTGCACATGTGGGCATTGAGCACTATGGGCTTGTTCTCCACCAATCGGTCGCCATGCATCACACCCTTGCAGAATTGCGGCTTCACCATGCGTCCTTCGGCAGCCAGGCCGTTGTAGAAGGTAATCAGCTGCAGGGCGCTGACACGTGTTGAATAGCCATAGCAGAAGTTGAGGAAGTCGCGGTTGGAGGCATGCAGGTTGTTGATGCGCGAGTTGTACTCCCGAGCCTTCACGTCGGGATTAAGTTTCTGGTATGGGAACATCCGTTCCACCAGCATACGCAGCGTGTCGCGCCGGTCGACATAAAAGCGCCATCCGATGTCGCTCATACCAACGTTTGACGACTGTTCGATGATTTCCCTCACATTGAGCGAGTCGCGCAGGCGGCCTTCGCTGTCCTTGATTTGGTGGTCGTCTTTGATTTCGCCGTATTTGCCTCCGAAGTTTTTGACTCCCGCGCGGTACATCTTCGCAGTGTCGATCCTGATGGTCGGGTCGTTGAGCATGGCGGTGAGTATGACGGTCTTGAAGGTGGAGCCAGGTTCATAAACGTCGCTCACGGCCACATTGCGGTCGCGCACCTCCAGGTAGTTGTGTGCCGAAGTGTCGACCGCCAGGTTGGCGCAGGCCAGCACATATCCGGTCTGCATCTCCATCAATATGGCGCAGCCGGCCTCGCCGCCATAGCGCTGCAGGGCTTTGCGCAGCGAGTTTTCGGCGATGTCCTGGTAGCGGGTGTCGATGGTCGATACGATGCTCTGTCCGTCGATGCGGCTCTGCAGCACCACGGTGTCTATCTTGTCCTGGTCGGTGCGGCGGGCGGTCATCGTCTTGCCGTCACCGTTCTCTTCCGGCAGCCAGATGCCCTTGGTCAGACGGCGGCAGTTGTAGAGGCCGTCGCGGCCGCGCAGCACGCTGTCGTAGTAGCCTTCAAGACCGGTGTATGAGCCTTTTTCTATCTCGTTGCGGAAACCGATGGTGTTGCCGGCCATATTGCCATAGATATGGGCGCGCACCTGATGCACCACCGAGCGGTAGTTGACGTTCTTCACAACGCCGCGCTTCCACCCCGGCAGACGGCATATCTGCAGCCACACCGAGTAGGGCACCCCCCTCTGCACCAGGAAGCAGCGGCCCGGCTTCGCTTTCTGGCGCTCGCCCAGTATGCGGTCGCGGTAGTACTGGGCCGAATGCTGCGGCACAGCCTCGCTCAGCATGCGACTCACCGTGTCGAGGTAGCGCTCGAAGAGGCTGTCCACTATCGGGCCGCTCTCCACCGGCACCCCTTTCTGCATCTTGGGCTGCCCGTCCTCCATCACCACGGTGTCCATCAGGTCGAGGTAGAGGTCGCATTCAGTGACCGTGGTGGCCAGTATCTTGCCGTCGCTGCTGTAGATGTTGCCGCGTCGCGCGGGATCGGTGCGCAGGCCCGCCTCGCGCTTCTCGCCGCGGGCGCGCCATTCGTCGCCGTGCACAAGCTGTATATCGACAATGTTGGCCACCACCGCCACCCCGACACCAAGCGTCAGCAGCAGGTAGAGGGCCACCATTCCACGCGTCATGCGCGTATCTTTATGTTCATTATGTTGTTTATCTTTCATTAAAACGCATTACTATCAACTGACAACTATCAACTACAACTGATACGGCGGCCCGGCGGTGATGCCGACGCCGCGGTCGCTCAGGTCCTCGGCTATCTGCGATATCTTGACACTCTGCTGGTATTGTTTCTGCATCTGTATGCGCTGTTCGCGCAGGTTGTTGATACGCTCGTCTGAAGCCTGCAGCTCGCGGCTGAGGTTTTCTATGCGGTAGCGGTTGCCGACGATGAGCAGCAGGTAGGCGATGCAGAGCAGCAGCAGCGGTATCTGGCGCACCACCATGCGGTCGGCCAGGATGTCGCCGCCCAGCACGCTGGCCACCCCGCGAGCCGCCTTGGCTCCGCGGCCCTTGGCAGCCTTGGCGGCCGGTTGCTCCTGCCCAGCCTCGTCCGCCGCGGCGGCCTCCGGCTCCACGGCTTCGACGCGCGGCTCCTCCAGCCCCTCTTCGACCACCTTGTCTCTGAATTTATTGCCCATATCTCAATTTTCAA